>CAXICE010000176.1:0-3828 GCA_964022045.1 uncultured Polaribacter sp.
AAATTACACAAGAAATTATTGAAGTTGGTAAACGTACAGTTATCGATTTAGGAATAAATGGTTTACATCCTGAGTTAATTAAAACTGTTGGGCGAATGAAATATCGTTCTTCTTACGGACAAAACTTATTACAACACTCAAGAGAAGTTGCTAATTTATGTGGAATTATGGCTGCAGAAATGGGCTTAAACGCAAAAATGGCAAAACGTGCTGGTTTATTACACGATATTGGAAAAGTGCCAGATGCAGAAAGTGAATTACCTCACGCATTATTAGGAATGCAATGGGCTGAGAAATATGGTGAAAAACCAGAAGTTTGTAATGCAATTGGAGCACATCACGATGAAATAGAAATGAAAAGTTTATTATCGCCAATAGTACAAGTTTGTGATGCTATTTCTGGAGCAAGACCAGGTGCAAGACGTCAAGTTTTAGATTCTTACATCCAACGTTTAAAAGATTTAGAAGAAATTGCATTCGGATTTAACGGTGTGCAAAAAGCATATGCTATTCAAGCTGGACGTGAATTAAGAGTTATGGTAGAAAGCGCAAAAGTAAATGACGAAAAAGCTGCTGAATTATCTTTCGGAATTTCTCAGAAAATCCAAAATGATATGACCTATCCAGGTCAAGTAAAAGTTACAGTAATTAGAGAAACAAGAGCTGTAAACGTTGCAAAATAAAAATTAATAATAAGATTATATAAATTTGATTCCTGTGAAAGCAGGAATCTTTTTTTGCTATAGATATTAATTTCTTGGATGAAATTTTTCAACCACATCTTTTAAATACGATTTATCTAAATGCACATAAATCTCAGTTGTAGTAATGCTTTCGTGACCTAGCATTTGTTGAATGGCTCTTAAATCTGCGCCACCTTCTAATAAATGTGTTGCAAAAGAATGACGTAAAGTATGCGGACTAATTTTCTTGTTCAAATTAATTTTGATGGCCAAATCTTTAATAATCATAAAAATCATTTGTCGTGTCAATCCTTTTCCTCTTCGATTTAAAAACAACGTATCTTCAAAACCTTTTTGAGGCGTAATATGACTCCGAATATCTTTCACGTAAAAAGCAATGTATTTTTGCGTGTTGTAATTAATTGGAGTAAAACGTTCTTTGTTTCCTTTTCCTAAAACTTTTACAAAACCTTCATCAAAAAATAAATCAGAGATTTTCAAAGAAATTAATTCGCTTACACGCAATCCACAACTATAAATAGTTTCTAAAATTGTACGGTTGCGTTCTCCTTGCGGATGACTTAAATCGATAGCGTTTATTAAATCGTTGATTTCATTTTCCGATAAAGTATCTGGTAATTTTCTTCCGATTTTAGGTGTTTCAATTAAATCTGTTGGATTATCTGTTCTGTAATCTTCAAAAATTAAATAATCAAAAAAGTTACGAAGTCCAGAAATTACTCTTGATTGTGTAGATGGTTGAACGTTTTTCGCAATTTCGTATATAAAATGCTGAACTGTTTTAGAATCAATTTTTATTGGAGAAATAGTAATTTCATTCTTTTCTAAAAAAAGCATTAACTTTTTTAGATCTCTAGTGTAACTATCTATTGTGTTTTTAGTTAAACCTCTTTCAATCTTTAAAAAAAGTTGATAATCTTTTAATGCATTTTTCCATTTCATTTTATGTATACATTTTTCTCAGAAACATCAACAATATAAAAATAATAGTCCTATTTTAGATGTAAAATAAAAATAATTATGAAAAAAGAAATACTTGCAATACTCTTTGCAATCGGATTAGTTTTTACAATTAATTCACAAGAATCAAAATTTGGAATAACAGCTGGTTATACAAATACAATTTTAAAAGCAAGTTTATCAGGTTTAACCGAATCAGAAAGCGTCTCAGGATTTCATATTGGGTTTTTTACTGAATTTACAATTAATGAAAAAGTTAAAATTGTACCAGAATTGAATTATATACAAGCGATACAAGATGGCGTAACTTCAAACACATTATTTCTTCCGATAATGGCTAGATATTATGCTTCAGAATCATTTTTCTTTCAAGCAGGGCCAACATTGGATTATATTATTGATGATGAAATTGGTCTAAACAAGCTTGGTTATGGAATTGCATTTGGTGCTGGTTATGATGTTTCTAAAAACTTTTTTATTACTACTAAATACACAATTGGTTTAAATAATAGATTAGATTTTGATTTTGGAGATTTTAATGGTGGACTTCCAATTAGTTTTACTGATTTTACAATGAAGTTTAATTATTGGCATTTAGGTTTCGGATATAGATTTTAATTTTTTGTACATTAGCTTAAACAAATTTTAAATTTATTATTATGAAAAAGTTATTGTTGATTGCGGTTTTTGCAATTTGTGGATTAGGAACAGTAAATGCACAAGGATTTAGTGCTGGTGTTACTTTAGGTATTCCAGTAGGAGATGCTGGTAATGTTTCATCTTTTGTTTATGGAGCAGATGTATTGTACATGTTTAATGCCGATGAAGAATTTACTTATGGTGTTGCAACAGGGTACCAAACTTATGTAGGTAAGACAATTTCAATTCCGGGTTTAGGTGGAGGATTATTTGATTTTGAAGTGCCAAATTCTAATTTTATCCCTTTAGCTGCAGCTGGAAGATATGTTATCTCTGAAAAGTTTAGTGCCGGTGCTGATATCGGTTATGCAATTAATACTACTAGTGGAGGAACAAGTGGGTTCTATTATAGACCAATGCTAGTATATAATATGAGTGAAACTATGAGGTTAAATGCTTCATATTCTGGTATAAGTGCTGATGGTTCAACATTATCAAGTATAGGATTAGGAATTATGTTTGATTTTTAAGAATAAACAAATGAGGTAATTTATAACGGAAGCATTTTTTGTTTCCGTTTTTTATTTATCATATTTTAGCCATATGAAACTAATTATAATCAACGGGCCAAATTTAAATTTACTTGGAAAAAGAGAACCAGAAATTTATGGTTCAGAAACTTTTGACGATATTTTTAACAACTTGCAGCGTAAGTTTTCTAATATAGAATTATCCTATTTTCAATCGAATATAGAAGGTGAGATTATTGATAAGTTACACGAAGTTGGTTTTAATTATGACGGAATTATTTTAAACGCAGCAGCTTATACGCATACTTCTGTAGGAATTGGTGATGCTGTAAAAGGAATTGAGACTCCAGTTGTAGAAGTACATATTTCTAATGTGCATGCTCGCGAAGATTTTAGACATAAAAGCTACATTTCTGCAAATGCAAAAGGCGTAATTTTTGGCTTCGGAATAAAAGGATATGAATTAGCAATTCAGAGTTTCTTATAATTCTAGCATCATTTTAATATCTGCTCTTTCGTAATACACATCTTCTTCAACGGGAACTTCTTTAAATCCTACTTTAGTGTACAATGCTATTGCTGGTTTTAAAATTCTGTTAGAATACAGCATAATTTTTTTCCAACCTTGATTTTTTGAAAACTCAATGCAATGATCCATTAATTGTTGCCCAATTTTATGTCCGTGATATTTTGGTAAAACTGCCATTTTACTCAATTCAAAACATTCTTTTTCGTTGATTAAAGCTACTGTACCAACAATTTCATTTTTATAAATTGCGAAAAAGATAAATCCGCCTTTGTCAATAATATATGTTTTCGGGTCACCCAAAACCTTTTTATCATAAGGTTCTACATAAAAATATTTTTCAAGCCATGCGACATTTAAATTGTAAAAATCACTTGAATATTTTTCATCAAAAGGAATTATAGAAATTTCAATCATATTTAAATTTTTGCATCAACAATTGCCATCATTTCTTGTTCTAAAGCAATTG
>CAXICE010000177.1:0-3822 GCA_964022045.1 uncultured Polaribacter sp.
ATTGGTAAAAAAATAAGCTGATTTGTTAAGCCTATTAAAATGGATTTAGGGCTTTTTATTATTCGTGTAAAATCGGCAATAATTAAGGTCATTCCCATTCCTAACATAATAACCGCTAGAGAAATTGGTAAAAATACTTTGCTGATAATTTCTGCTGTTGTCATAATATTTACTTTGGTTCGTTGACTAGTTTATTGAATTCTCTTCAATGCTTTTTTTAGGAAATAGTTTAGAAACAATATAACCAACCAACATTGCCAAAGCAAAAGATGGTGCGAGTACATCTAATTCTACAAAATAAGCGCCGACACTTTCTAAATTAGAAACCACAAATTTGAAGACAATTACAGAAGTAAAACCAGTAATCATAGACGCGATGGCACCTTTTTCGGTGTAGCCTTTCCAAAAAATTGACAGAATTATCACCGGACAAAATGTTGCTGCAATTCCTGACCAACCAAAAATCATAATCCAAAAAATCTGTCGATCTGGATACAAATTGTACAATAGAACTGCAATTCCGAGTGCAACCATCGCCATAGAAACTGTAACAATTCTAGAAAGTTTTGTCAAGTCTTCATCTTTTAAATCAGGTCTAAAAATCTTCTGATAAAAATCTCTTGTAATTGCACTAGATGCTAAAATTAATAAAGAATCTATGGTAGACATAATTGCAGAAAGTACAATGGCTATAAAAATAGCAACTAAAATTGTTGGTAGAAATTCATTGGTAATCATACTCAATACATCTTCTCCTCCAGTTCCTAAAACTGCTTCAGGATCTTGTCCTTCGGAAGTAAAATAAATCCTTGCTAAAATTCCTATTGTTACTGCTGCGGCATCTGTTAATAAAGTAAAGAGTAATGCAACCCATTTTCCTTTTACAATTTCATATTCGTTTTTAATCGACATAAATCGGACATAAACTTGTGGCGATCCTAAGAAACCTAAACCAATCATAGAGAAGCCAAGAATGGTAAATAAATTCATCCAACCATCATCGCTTCTTCCCATTATTTGTGTTAAAGTTGGGTCGATTGCGTTTAATCCTTCAGTAATTCCTGCGCCATGATCCATCGAAAACCAAACCACAATTGGCAATAAAACCAATCCGAAGAACATTAAAATTCCTTGAAACATATCCGACCAAACTGCAGCTACAAATCCGCCAATGAAAATATAAATCAATACAATAGTGAAGCCAATTAAAACGCCAATTCTATAATCGATTCCAAGCATAGATTCGAATGCAATTCCGGTAACATCCATTTGTGATGCGACATAAATCACAACAAAAACAACTAAAACCGATGCAGAAATTATTCGTAAACTGTTGGTTGATGATTTAAAATGACTTTGTAAATAATCGGGAATTGTAATGGCTTTGTACTCGTCAGATTTTCGTTTAAATTTCCTTGCCATAAATTGCCAAGAAAGAAAAACTCCGAGCAATTCACCGGCAACAACCCAATAACCAGAATAACCAGCAATTGCACCCATTCCGGTTAATCCAATTAATAACCATCCTGATTCTCCGGTTGCTCTAGCAGAAAATGCAACTGCCCAAAAGCCCATTTTTTTTCCTCCTAGATAAAAATCACTCATACTTTTTACTCTACGAGAAGCTAGTATTCCGATTAAAAATAAGATTGCTACGTAAATTGCTAGGACGAAAATTTTTGTGATCATAAGTTTAGTTTAGTTGATTTTCTAAAGATATGATAATAAAAATTGAAAAAAAATAAACAAAAAAAAGCCGTTGAGATTTCAACGGCTTTTTTTATATGAGTTTTAGAAACTATTTTTTAGTTTCAGGTTTCTTTACATCAATTACAAATTGATTTAACTTTTTACCGTAGATAGAGTTTTTAATGTTTGGAGATAAAGATTTGTTGATGGTATCTAGCCATTTTACATTGGCATTTACCAATTCTGTTAATGCTAAATAAGGTCCAACATGATTATCTTTGTTGTTTAATGCAAAGTTTACAGTAACCATATAACGTCTTCTTAATAACCTTTCATATTCTTTGGTGATTATGTCTACAGAATCTTTATTATTTGATTTTTGTGCGTAAAATTTACGTTGAATTAAATCTAAATTCTGTTCGTTAAAACGACGAGATATTTTTGTGTAATTGTTTAAAATGTCTTGATTTTTAGAACCTGTAATAACTGGATTTAAACCAAATTTAGAAATATCATCTGTAATATTGATTATTCCTTTATCGGCAAAAAATGTAATGTATTTGTTGGTTGTGTTTCCGTCAAAAGTTAAGTAATACATTTCTGGTTCATCAACATCTGCGGTCAATGTAAATTGATCGCTTCCTAAAACTGAAACAGAGTCGATGGTTTTTAAAATCGTGTCTTTATCAATCTTTTGTAAATAAAGAGTTCCTTTTTTTAATCCTTTAATCTGTCCGTTTACAACCATGTTTCCTTCTTTCTTAGAAGAACATGCTGCAATTAGAATTACGAAACCTAAAACAAGTAATTTTTTCATCTGTAAAGTATAATTTTTGCGTTTGCAAATATGCGGAATTCTATTAAACTTTTGAAGCTATTTCAAGTAAAATTGTAGCAAGTATTGCACCAACAGTTCCGATTGCGTAACCAAAAACTGATAATAAAACACCTACAGTTGCTAATGATGGATGAAATGCTTGCGCAACAATAGGAGCAGAAGCAGCACCACCAACATTTGCTTGACTACCAACAGCTAAAAAGAAATACGGAGCTTTAATTAGTTTTGCTACTAAAATTAATAATCCAGCATGAATAGACATCCAAACAGCACCAATTGCAATTAATCCTAAGTTGTCAAAAATCATTAATAAATCCATTTTCATTCCAATAGTTGCTACTAGAACATAAATAAAAACACTTCCTAATTTACTTGCGCCAGCACCTTCGTAATTTTTTGCTTTTGTGTATGATAAAATAAGCGCAACTAAAGTAGAAATACTAATCAGCCAAAAGAATTGAGAGTCTAAAAATGTAAACATGTTTTTTACAGTTTGTGATTCTATACCATCAACCAATCCGCCAAAAAATGAACTTAAATATTTAGAAGCAAAATGTCCAAAACCAACTGTTCCGAAAGCAATTGCTAGCATAATCATTAAGTCAGTTAAAGATGGGTTTCTCTTTACTTTTTGTGTAAAAGTTGTTACTTTATCTTTTAAATCTTCAATGGCAGAAGTATCTGCTTTTAACCATTTGTCAATCTTATCTTTTTTACCAATTCCGATTAATAGAATCGCCATCCAAACATTGGCAATTACAATATCTACAAATACCATTCCGCCATATTTTGCAGGATTGTATTTGTAGATTTCTAACATCGCTGTTTGATTTGCACCACCGCCAATCCAACTTCCAGCCAATGTAGAAAGACCTCTCCAAACTGCATCAAAATCAGCTCCTCCGACAGTTTCTGGTGAGAAAATTGAAATCAATAAAATAGCAATCGGTCCACCAATTATAATTCCGATAGTTCCTGTAAAAAACATGATTAATGCTTTAGAACCTAAATTGAAAATTGCTTTTAAATCGATGCTTAATGTCATTAAAACTAAAGCAGCGGGTAATAAAAATCGACTTGAAACATAATACAAACTAGAGCTTTCTTTAACGACTTCTCCAGCTGAATTTGTGGTTTCCCATTCTGGAGAAATAATCCCTAAAGTGGTAAAAATTGCAGGAATAAAATACGCCATAAATAAACCAGGGACAATTTTATAAAACTTGTGCCAAAAGCCAGAAGTTTTAGATTCTGTATAAAATACAAACCCTAAAGAAATCATTAAGATTCCGAAT
>CAXICE010000178.1:0-3801 GCA_964022045.1 uncultured Polaribacter sp.
GGAATTACTTTTAATAATTCATTTCTATCAGTTGAGTCAATATTTTTTAAAGCCTTGTTAACGTTGGTTGTAAATTGCGCTGACGTAGGGTCAATAACTTTAGCAGCACTATCAATTTGAGAATTAATTGTTGGTTGAGAATCTATTTTTCCTTTTCTTAAATTATCAAATTTTTCATAACTTTCTGTAATACCAATAATTAAAAAGAAGAGTACAGATATTGTTAAATAAAATCGAAAAGGATTTGCATAACGAATTCGTTTTCCGTCAATATAATCTCTAGAAACTTTTCCGGGTTTGGTTAATAACGGAATAAAAGTTGTCCAGAATTTAGAATCCCAAGAGATAAAGCCGTTAAAAACTTCGTGTAAAAAACTGCTAAAAGTAATTTTTGGGTTTTTGTTTTTTTGACCACATTCTGGACAAAAATTTTCTTGACCAGAAAAAGGATGTCCGCAGTTAAAACATTCACTCCTAACAACTTTTACAAGTTTATTCTTTTTCTTTCTAAGTTTTAGTTTCATTAGTTAAGTAAAGGAATGGTTGTTAGTTGAAAAGTTGGAATTACTACTTGAAAAAGATGATTGGTGTTTTTGTTAATCATTTTAAAAGTTCCTTTCATAGATCCAGAAGAACCTAGTAAAAAGCAATTTGATCTGTACGTGTATTGTCCGTTTGGACTTAAAGTTGGTTTTTGCCCAACAACGCCTTCGCCAACAACAAATTCTTTCTCATTTAAAGCATCAGAAATTTCCCAAAAACGCTCTAATAATTGCACAGTTTCGTTAGATTCATTTTCAATCGTAATAAAATAACTAAACGAATTAAAGGTGTTTAGATTTCTGTTTATTGTGCCGTTAAATTTGGTTTTTACAGATATTTTTATGCCGTTTGTAATTTGCTGTACCATACAGTTTTTTAAAAAGTTAGCTTATCAAATATAAGAACTTTGAGGAAATACAGAAATATATGTGCATTTTATTCTTTCGGATTGATAAATCCGGTTCCAATTCCAAGTACACGCTGGTAATTTTCGCCAAAAGCTTTGTAATACACTAAAACGGTATATTCATTTTCAGTTTGATAAAAAGAACCATTAATTTCTATAGGGTTTACAACATCATTTGCATCTTTAGTTGCAAAAGTATAATTGTAAAACCCTTGTTTTAGTAAGATAGAAGTTTCGTAAGTATTTGTTTTAGAATTGAAGCTCATTTTATTTTCTGTTGTGGTTTTAAAATCATTAAAAGCACCATAGACATAAACTTCTTTGTTGGTGTGTTTGTCAGCATTTAATGAAAAATGTACCATTGCATAATCTGCTTCTGTAAACGGATTATTTGCTTCAATTGTTCTGATTACAAATTGTCCGTTGATGTCTGGAAAATACGTGTAAGGGTTGTTTTTTCTTGGTTTTTGAGGATATAAATATGCGTGATAAATATCTTTTTTTTCTACGCGAGCAATTTGTACCGTGCTGTTTCTAATTTGTTTATTGTCAAAATTTAAATATTCGTTTCCACTCCAAAAATTAGGCTTGTTATAATACTTGTAAACCAATTGATTGTTTCTAAAATACTGCGGTTTTAAATCAGAAATAGCGGTTTCCCAATTGTTGTTTTGCAACACAACAGTTTTAATTTCTTGCGATGGATTTCTAATCTCGTTGCTATTGTAATTGATGGTAAATTGTACTGTTTGTTGTTGGTTTTCTGCCGTTGTATTTCTTCCTCTTATTACATTAACGCCAACCAACGCTTTGCTTTCGTAATAAGTAAATCTTCTTGTAAAAACTACTTCATCATATTCGTCTAAAACGGAAATTAGATAATTTCCGCTTTTGGTAATTTTTGTATTTGAGTTTGGAAACTGAACTCTGTAATTTGTGTAATCTTGAAACGTGTTAAAAGAATTTTCGTACGTTAAAATTGTATTTTGATTGAAGCCAATGATATAAATATTTGTGGGAATGTTACTTGGTTTCCATTCAGAATCCATGTGTTCAATTTTGTAAAAATATTCTTTTTGATCGGCATCTAAATCATCAAAAGTTAATTGTAGTGTTTTTCCTAAAGGAATAATTGTAGTGAAATTATTATCTCCTAAAGGCTTCAATTGTATGCTTTTAATGTTTCTTTGAGAGAAAGAAAACATCCAAAAAGAAAAAAATAGAATTGTTAAGAGTTTCTTTTTTTTCATTACTGAATTGCTAGATTTTAATGGTTGTATTTGTACAAACGTACTAAAATATATATTAGTGAAAAGAATTATTATTTAGAATAAATATAAATAAGATATCATCTATAAGATAAACGTCGTTTTAGTCTTTAGAAAGCTCGCAAAATTCATAAATTTGCATGTTTTTTTAAGATAATTAAAAGTCATATTTATATGTCAAAAGACATCCGTATAAAAAAAGGTTTGAATATCAAACTTGTTGGCGAAGCAGAACAAACTACAGCAGATACTAATACTGCTGGTGTTTATGCTATAAAGCCAGAAGACTTTCACGGAATAATACCTAAACTTAACGTTAAAATTGGAGCAGAAGTAAAAGCTGGTGAATCACTTTTTTATTCAAAAAATGATGAACGTATTTTATTTCCATCACCTGTTAGCGGAAAGGTTGAAGAAATTATTCGAGGAGAAAGAAGAAAAGTATTAGAAATTAAAATCCAAGCAGAAGCTACTCAGCAATTTGCAGATTTTGGTAAAAAAGAAGTCGCTAAAATGTCTGGAGAGGAAGTGAAAACACACTTGCTTTCTTCAGGTTGTTGGCCATTTGTAAAACAACGTCCTTATGATGTTGTTGCAAATCCAAATCAGGCACCAAAAGCAATTTTTATTTCAGGTTATAACAGCGCGCCATTAGCAGCAGATTTAGATTATGCGTTAAAAGGTAAAGAAACAGAATTGCAAACTGCAATAACTGCTTTAAGCAAATTAACCGAAGGTAAAGTACATGTTTCAATTTCTAAAGGAGCTAATTTATCTCCTTTTAATGGAATTAAAGGTGCTGAATTGCATGGTTTAGTTGGGCCGCATCCAGTTGGTAATGTAAGTACACAAATTGCACAAGTAGATCCAATTAATAAAGGCGAAGTTGTTTGGGTTCTTGCTGCTCAAGATTTAGTTGTAATTGGTGAATTGTTACTAACAGGAAAGTTTAATGCAAAAAGAACAATTGCTTTAACAGGTTCACAGTTTTCGAATCCAAAATATGTAACAGCGTATCCAGGAGCAACAATTTCTACTGTTGTTACTGATAACCTAAATGCAGAAAATTCTAGAATAATTAGTGGTAACGTATTGTCTGGTGCTAAAGTTTCTTTAGATGGAAACTTAGGGTATTACGACAATCAAATTACTGCAATTCCAGAAGGAGACGATTATGAATTATTTGGATGGAACAAGCCAGTTTTTGATAAAGTTTCTACTTCTAGAGCATTTACTTTTTCATGGATGAATCCGAAGAAAAAATACGATTTAAATACAAATACAAACGGAGAACACAGAGCATTTGTTGTTACAGGTTCTTACGAAGAAGTATTTCCTTTAGATATTTATCCAATGCAATTGTTAAAAGCATGTATGTATAAAGATTTAGATGAAATGGAAGCTTTAGGAGCTTATGAAGTTGCGCCAGAAGATTTTGCTTTAACAGAATTTATTTGTGTATCAAAACAACCTCATCAGAAAATAATCAGAGAAGGGTTGGATTTAATGAGAGAAGAATTAGGATAAGATTATGGGCTTAAAACAAAATTTACATAATTTAAAAGAGAAATATAAAGGAACAAA
>CAXICE010000179.1:0-3755 GCA_964022045.1 uncultured Polaribacter sp.
CATCAAGCATATTTAGATTATTGGTACGCAGAATTTATTGATAAAATTGGCATGAATTCGATGTTAGTAGAAACCGATTTATCTGGAAATTATGTTGGTTCTTCTTACGCTTGGGCAACGCCAAGAGATTGGGCAAAATTTGGTTTGTTATATTTAAACAAAGGAAACTGGAAAGGCGAACAACTTTTTAATGAATCTTGGGTTGATTACATTACAACGCCAACAAATGGCTCTAACGGAACATATGGCGGACATTTTTGGCTGAATGCAGAAGGGCAATTTCCTGACGTTCCAAAAAACATGTTTTACGCAAGCGGATATCAAGGTCAATTTGTATTTGTTTTTCCTGATCAAGACTTAGTTGTAGTAAGAATGGGATTGACAAAAATTGATATTAATGAATTCTTGAAAGGAGTTTTAGAGTCAGTAAAAAAATAGACAAGCTCTGACTTTTTCGAACAGGAAACATTTATTTATAAAGTAAAAAACCACGCTAAATACGTGGTTTTTTTATATCAAAAGAGTCTATGACTCCTATAAATCAAATCCAATATTAACACCTAATTTGGCAGCAATTAGTTTTGTAATTCTAGATTTTACTTCCGGAATTTTTACACTTTCTAAAACCGTATTTGCAAAAGCGTACATCAATAGTGCTTTTCCTTCTTTTTGTGGAATTCCACGTTGTTGCATGTAAAATAATGCATCATTATCTAACTGACCAATGGTACAACCGTGCGAACATTTTACATCATCTGCAAAAATTTCTAATTGCGGTTTTGCATTAATTGTTGCTTTATCACTTACCAAAACATTATTGTTTTGTTGATATGCATTTGTTTTTTGAGCTTCTTTTTCTACAATTACTTTTCCGTTAAAAACGCCAGTAGAACGCACATCAAAAATTCCTTTATAATCTTGATGAGATTCACAATTTGGCTCTATATGATGCACCAACGTATGATGATCTACATGTTGTTTTCCTTCAATAATGGTAATTCCTTTTAAAATTGAATCAATATGTTCTCCTCTTTGATAAAAGTTTAAATTATTTCTAGTGATATTTCCTCCAAAAGAAAATGTATGAACAGAAACAACACTATTACTTTTTTGTTCTATATATGTGTTATCAACTAAAGATGCATTGCCTTTATCATTCTGAATTTTATAAAAATCTACAGTTGAGCTTTTAGCTGCAAAAATTTCTGTTACCGCATTTGTTAATGCAGCATTTTCAGTTAAACTTTGATGACGTTCTATAATTTGCACATGCGCATTTTCTTCAACCACAATTAAATTTCTTGGTTGAATCATTGTTGCAACATCATTTCCTGTTGTAAAATTGATGATTTGAATTGGCTTCTCAACCTCAACATTTTTAGGAATATAAATGTAAGCACCTTCGTTTGCAAAAGCTGTATTTAACGATGTTAAATTATCTTGCTTTGCAATTTTATTAAAATAATTCTCAATAATTGCGCTGTATTTTGATTTTGATAATGCCGATGACATTAAGCAAACATCTTTTCCATCGTGTGTTGTATCCGATAAAAAAGAGCTGTATTTTCCGTCGATAAAAACAATCTTATACGTGTCTATATCATGAATAAAATACTTTTTTACATCTGCAAATTCAATCGAATTTTCTTTATTCGGAAAAATGCTAAAGTCGTTTTTTAAAACCGAGTTTAACGATGTGTATTTCCACGCTTCTAATTTCTTTGTTGGGAAACCTAACTTTTCGAAATTTTGAAATGCTTCTGTTCTAATATCGTGAATATCTGAATTGATATCAACATCATTTTCAAAAGCTACGTAAGATGATATGAGTTTTTCTTTTAATTCCATTTTCTCAGTTTTCAGTTTTCAGTGTCAGTAGGCAGTTTTGTAAACCGAATACTGCTACTGCAAACTTATTTACACCAATTCCTTTTTAATCCAATCGTATCCTTTTGCTTCTAACTCTAACGCTAAAGAAGCATCACCTGTTTTTACAATTTTTCCATCGTGTAAAACGTGTACAAAATCTGGAACGATATAATCTAACAAACGTTGGTAATGTGTAATTACAATAACCGCATTGTCTTTAGATTTTAATTTATTTACACCATTTGCAACAATTCTTAATGCATCAATATCTAAACCAGAATCTGTTTCATCTAAAATTGCCAATTTTGGTTCTAACATTGCCATTTGAAAAATCTCATTACGCTTCTTTTCTCCTCCAGAAAATCCTTCGTTTAAAGAACGTGATAAAAACTTACGATCTATTTCTAATAATTCTGATTTCTCACGAATCATTTTTAACATATCTTTTGCTGGCATATCTTCCAAACCTTTTGCTTTACGCGTTTCGTTGATAGCTGTTTTTATAAAGTTTGTTACAGAAACACCCGGAATTTCTACTGGATATTGAAACGATAAAAACACACCGTTATGCGCTCTTTCTTCTGGCGCTAACTCGCTAATATCTTCTCCTTCTAATTCAATAGTTCCGTTAGTAACTTCGTATTCTTCTTTTCCTGCAACGATGTTTGCCAACGTACTTTTTCCAGCTCCGTTTGGTCCCATTATCGCATGAACTTCTCCTGCTTTTACTTCTAAATTCAATCCTTTTAAGATTGATTTCCCTTCTATTTCTGCTTGTAAATTGTTAACTTTTAACATTTTATGATTGTTTATCTGTTTATTCGTTTAATTGTTTAAACGACTTTACGCATAAACGATTAAACGGTAAAAATTCGAAGAATTTTAACCTACTGATCCTTCTAAACTAATTTCTAATAATTTTTGTGCTTCCACAGCAAATTCCATTGGTAACTTATTTAGCACTTCTTTACTAAATCCGTTTACAATTAATGCAATTGCTTTTTCAGTGTCAATTCCACGTTGATTACAATAAAACAATTGATCTTCACCAATTTTACTTGTTGTTGCTTCGTGTTCTATTTGTGCTGATTTATTTTTTGCTTCTATATACGGAAACGTGTGTGCTCCACATTCATTACCCATTAATAAAGAATCACATTGCGAAAAATTACGTGCATTTTCTGCTCTAGAATTCACCTGAACTAAACCTCTGTAAGAGTTTTGCGATTTTCCTGCTGAAATTCCTTTTGAAATAATAGTCGACTTGGTATTCTTTCCTAAGTGAATCATTTTGGTTCCGGTATCAGCTTGCTGAAAATGATTGGTTACAGCAATCGAATAAAATTCGCCAACAGAATTGTTTCCTTTTAAAATACAACTTGGATATTTCCATGTTACTGCCGATCCTGTTTCTACTTGTGTCCAAGAAATTTTTGCATTTGTTTCGCACAAACCTCTTTTAGTTACAAAATTAAAAACACCACCTTTTCCGTTTGCATCACCAGGAAACCAGTTTTGTACGGTAGAATATTTTATTTCTGCATCATCCATTGCAATTAATTCTACAACGGCTGCGTGTAATTGATTTTCATCTCTTTGCGGTGCCGTACAACCTTCTAAATACGAAACGTAACTTCCTTTATCTGCAACAACTAATGTTCTTTCAAATTGTCCTGTTCCGCCTTCGTTTATTCTAAAATAGGTTGATAATTCCATTGGACAACGAACGCCTTTTGGAATGTAACAGAAAGATCCATCAGAAAAAACTGCCGAATTTAATGCTGCATAAAAATTATCTGAAGTTGGAACAACAGTTCCTAAATATTTCTTTACCAATTCTGGATGTTCTTGAATAGCCTCTGAAATTGGCATAAAAATTATCCCTT
>CAXICE010000180.1:0-3700 GCA_964022045.1 uncultured Polaribacter sp.
TATTCTTCATACCTACTCAATAAATAAAAACTTGCTGAAAAAATATCAAACGGAAGAATAGACTTTGATCCAGCATTAAAAAAACATGGAATTCCCTCCCATTTAAAAACATTAGTTTCTAAATCGTTTACGCCTTGTTCAAAAAGCAAATCATTACTTCTTATAAAAAACTCACTTCTAAGTGGCGCTTTTCCATACGTCATTTTTAAACCATTATGCGCAATAAACTCTTCAATTTTAGTTGTAAAATCAACAGGAATTTGCAGAATACGTGTAAAAACATGCTTAAAAACATATCGTAATCTTGGTGTAATTTTATGGGTATAAACGAGTATCAAAAAGTGTGATTTATTTTCAGATTAAAGTATTCCGTTGTCTGCAAAGCTAAAATAATCTTTTTGTGTGATAATTAAATGATCTAACAATTTTATATCTAAAGTTAGTCCAGCTTCTTTAATTTTCTGCGTTAATAATTCATCTGATTTACTAGGTTTTAATTTTCCTGAAGGATGATTATGGCTAACAATAACTCCAACAGCTGCTATTTCTACTGCTTTTTTAAACAACAATCTTACATCAACCATTGTTGCAGTAATTCCGCCTTTACTTAATTGCTTTTTTGCGATTACTTTGTTTGAGTTATTTAAATATAATACCCAAAATTCTTCATGTTGTAACTCGCCTACAATTGGTTGTAAAATTTGAAATGCAGTAGTACTACTTTTTATTATTGGCTTTTGATCAACTTGCTCAAAATGCCTTCTTTTTCCTAGTTCTAAAGCGGTAATTATGCTAATTGCTCTAGCTTCCCCAATTCCACTAAACTCAATTAATTGTTCAAAAGTTAAAGCGGCTAATTCATTAATATTATTATTTACAGAACTTAAGATTCTTCTACTTAATTCAACAGCACTTTCTTTTTTTGTACCAGACCCAATAAGTATTGCAATTAATTCTGCATCTGTTAAAACTGACTTTCCTTGTAGCAATAATTTCTCTCTTGGTCTGTCTTCTATTGCCCAAGACTTAATGGTTAACTTTTTCATTTTTAGCGATTTTAACAATAAATATAAGATTTATTTACAGGATTAAAATTGAATTATAGATTCTTTTTTTTGCTGATACCATTAAAGAACAATACCTTTGTAGACTATCTTTCATTTTAATTATATATGAAAATTATAATAGCTGGTGCTGGAGACGTTGGTTTCCATTTAGCTAAACTACTATCTTACGAAGCTCAAGACACTTATGTAATTGACTTTGACGGAGATAAACTAGAGTATATAAACAGCCATTTAGATGTTTTTACAAAAAAAGGTGATGCAACTTCTATCAACCTTTTAAAAGAAATTGGGATTGATTCTGCTGATTTATTATTAGCTGTTACTGAATCTCAAAACACAAATTTTACTATTTCTGTAATTGGAAAAGCACTTGGTGTAAAAAAAACCATTGCTAGAATAGACAATCCAGAGTTTTTAAGTAATGATGTTATCGACTTTAAAAAATTCGGAATTGATGTGATGATTTCTCCGCAAGAATTAGCGGCAAATGAGATACAAATGCTGTTAAACCAATCTTCTTTTAACGATACAGTTGAGTTTGAAAAAGGATTGTTTAATATTATGGGAACAACTTTAGAGTACAAATCTCCTATTTTAGATTTAACAGTAAAAGAAGCAAAAGAAAAGTTTCCTTTAGTGGATTTTATTACCATTGCAATTAAACGTGAAGGTATTTCTCAAACAATAATTCCACGTGGAGACACTGTATATAATTCTAAAGATCAAGTTTATTTTTCAGTTCCAAAAAGAAGTATAGAAGAATTATATCCAATAATCGGTCAAAAACAAGTGACGATTAAAAATGTTATGATTTTAGGCGGATCTAGTATTGGTTTTAAAACAGCAAGAAATCTTTGTAAAGAAAAGTTTAATGTTAAAATAATTGAGAAAGGAAAAGAAAGAGCCTTAGATATGGCAGATAAATTACCCAACGCTCTAGTCATTAATGGAGACGGTAGAGATGTGGAATTACTTGAAGAAGAAAGCGTCAGAGAAATGGATGCTTTTATCGCTGTAACAAACAACTCTGAAACTAATATCATGTCTTGCCTGGTAGCAAAATCTAAAGGGATAAAAAAAACAGTTGCATTAGTTGAGAACATGGATTATATGAATATTTCTCAAACAATCGGAATTAACACTTTAGTAAATAAAAAATTATTAGCTGCAGGTAGTATTTTTAAACACATTAGAAAGGGTGAAGTAGTTGCTCTTGCAAACTTACACAATATAGATGCAGAAGTTTTTGAATTTGAAGTTAAGAAAAATTCAAAAGTAACAAAGAAACCTATTCGAGAATTAAAGTTTCCAAGAGAAGCTGTTTTTGGTGGGATTATTAGAGACGGAAAAGCAATGATGTCTTTTGGTGATTTTCAAATTGAAACCGGAGACAAAGCAATTGTTTTCTGTTTACCTGAAGCAATCTCTAAGGTTGAAGAACTATTCAAATCTTAAAACATGAAATCTTTAAACTTAAAAATTATTTACCGTTTTCTTGGCTTGACAGCTATTTTAAACGGAATTTTTATGTTTATAACTGTTCCTTTTAGTGTTTATTATCAAGAAGATGCAACGTTTGGAATTTTAAACGCAGGAATTGTTACTGCTTTTTTAGGGTTAATTTTATACTTTTTCAATAAACCAACATCAACTAATATTCAAAAAAAAGAAGGGTATTTAATTGTAACTTTAGGATGGTTAATCTTATCAATAACAGGAACTTTACCCTACCTTTTTAGTGGTGCAATTCCAAATATTACAGATGCTTTTTTTGAAACTCTATCAGGCTATTCAACAACAGGATCTTCAATTTTATCGGATATTGAAAGCATGCCAAAAGGGATTCTATTTTGGCGAAGCGCAACACATTGGATTGGCGGAATGGGAATTATTGTGTTAACCATCGCTATTTTGCCTTTATTAGGTATTGGCGGAATGCAACTTTTTATGGCAGAAGCGCCTGGACCATCAACAGATAAATTACACCCAAGAATCTCAGACACAGCTAAACGTCTATGGTTGATTTATGTAACACTAACTTTTACTGAATTTTTCTTATTAAAGTTTGCCGGCATGACGTGGTTTGACGCCATAAACCATGCAATGGCAACAATGAGTACTGGTGGTTTCTCTACCAAAAACGCAAGCTTAGCTCATTACAACGGAATGCCAATGGTGCAATATATTGTCATCGCATTTATGTTTATTGCAGGAACAAATTTTGTACTTACTTATTTTGCACTAAAAGGAAAGGTGCGTAAAGTGTTTCAAAGTGAAGAATTTAAATACTATTTTTTTGGTGTACTAATTATTTCAACATTAATTGCAGGTCTTATTATTTTTTATCAAGACCCAAGTTTAAAAACTACCATAGAGCATCCAATGATTTACGGAAGTGTAGAAAGTGCTATTAGACATTCACTTTTTCAAGTTATTTCTGTGATTACAACAACTGGTTTTGTGAGTGCAGATTTTACCATGTGGAGTTTTTTTGCTACTGGAGTTTTCTTTTCACTATTCTTTGTTGGAGGCTCAGCAGGGTCTACGAGTGGAGGTGTTAAAATTGTTCGTCATATAATAATGTTAAAGAGTAGCTTTTTAGAATTTAAAAAGGCGTTACATCCAAATGCAAT
>CAXICE010000181.1:0-3676 GCA_964022045.1 uncultured Polaribacter sp.
AATTGCACTTTTTCTGTATAAGAAACCACGCCTTGTCCCATTAGTTTTGCCCAAATTTCTTCAATTTTCAACTTTTGCATTCCTTTAGACAAGTTGTTTTCTTTAATAAAAGAACCCATTAAATCTTTTACTGAAAAAGCGTCATTTTCTCTTTTTGCCATTTATATAGGTGATTAGTGATTAGTGATTAGTGAAATCTAGTTTAACTTTCAAACTTTACAACTTTCAAACTTTATTACTTTACAACTTAAACATCTGATACGGTTTATTGCTCTTTTTAATAACTTCTTCGGTTCTTTCTGCATGTGTATCGGTGATAAAAATTTGACCGAATTCATCTTTATTTACCAAATCGATAATTTGTGAAACTCTGTGTTCGTCTAATTTATCAAAAACATCGTCCAATAACAAAATAGGCACTACAGATGCTTGTTCTTTTATAAACTGAAATTGTGCCAATTTCAACGCAATTAAATACGATTTTTGTTGTCCTTGAGAACCAAACTTTTTAATAGGAAATGTATCAATCTCAAAACTTAAATCGTCTTTGTGAATTCCGACTGATGTATATTGCAAAATTTTATCTTTTTCTAGATTACTTTTCAATAATTCTTCTAGAGACATGGTATGCAACTGACTTTTATACGCCAAGTTCACCGCTTCTTTATTCTCTGATATGGTTTGATATTTCTCATTAAAAATAGGCACAAATCTTTCTAAAAATTGTTTTCTTTTGTTGTAAATAATTGTCCCTAAGCTAATGAGTTGATCATCATAAATTTTTAAATTTAACGCATCAAAAGTTCTATTAGCTGCAAAATATTTTAACAAAGCATTTCGCTGACTTACTACTTTATTATATTGAATTAAACTTTGTAGATATTCTTTGTCTTGCTGAGAAATTACGCCGTCAATAAATTTTCTTCTGGTATCACTTCCTTCCACAATTAAATCTCTATCCGCAGGCGAAATAATTACCAAAGGTAATTGCCCAATATGATCAGAAAACTTTCCGTACGCTTTATCATTTCTTTTCAATACTTTTTTCTGACCTTTCTTTAAACTACACACAATTTTTTCGTTTCGTTCTCCTAAAATGTAGTTTCCTTCTATCATAAAAAACTCTTCTCCGTGTCTAATATTCTGTAAAGCCACCGGATTAAAGTAACTTTTTGCAAAAGACAAATAATAAATAGCGTCTAAAACATTGGTTTTACCAACGCCATTACTTCCAACAAAACAGTTTATTTTCTCTTGAAAATCAAATGTTTGAGAAATTATATTTTTAAAATTGACTAAAGAAATTTTTTGTAAATACATCTATACTTATTATCTAAAGAAAGAAATTGCAAATTATTGAAAATTTTGCGAATTATCTGTTTTTAAAATCCAATTAAATAAACTATTTTTGCGCCTACTAATTTTTTAGCAATAATGGCAACATACAAGAAAAGAGGATCAAAACCAAAAGACAATAGAGAGCAAGTTCAAGAACAAAGCACAACTGCTGAAGTATTTAATACTTTAGATGAAACGGCTTCGAAATCTGAACAATGGATAGAAAAGAACAGCAAACCATTATTTTATGGTTTAGTACTTGTTGCAGTATTAATCTTAGCTTATCTAGGGTACAATAAGTATATTGTTGAGCCAACTGAAAAAGAAGCTTCTAACGAATTATCTTTTCCAAGAAAACATTTTAATGAAGCAACAAATGTTTCTGTTGGTGTAGATTCTTTATTAAATTTAGGTTTAGATGGTGCTGATGGTAAATATGGTTTTGTTGATATCGCAAATACATATAGCGGGACTTCTGCTGGAAACTTAGCAAATTATTACGCAGGTTTATCATACTTAAAACTAAAACAATACGATAAAGCAGTAGATCATTTAAGTAAATTTTCTTCGGATGATTTAGGAATTGGTCCTGTTGCTTTAGGCGCAATTGGTGATGCTTTTGCAGATATCAATCAATATAAAGATGCTGTAGAATATTACATCAAAGCAACTAAAAAGGAAAACAATTATACAACACCAATGTTTTTATTTAAAGCTGCGCAAATATCTATGGATTTAAAAGATTACAGCCAAGCTTTAACTTTATTCAAAAAAATAAAAGACGATTTCCCAACTTCTTTTCAAGCTGGAGACATCGATAAATACATCAGTAGCGCAGAATTTGCTACTAAAAACTAAGCTTCATGGCTACAACAAATTTATCTTATTACGATAAAGCTACAATCCCAAATGCGAAACCGTTTCGATTTGGGATTGTTGTTTCTGAATGGAATCCAGAAATTACAAGAAATCTTCAAAAGGGTGCAATCGAAACACTAGTTGATTGTGGTGCAGAAGAAAGCAATATTATTTCTTGGGACGTTCCTGGAAGTTTCGAATTGGTTTATGGTTGTAAAAAAATGATTGAATCTCAAAACGTTGATGCAATTATTGCCGTTGGAAATGTAATTCAAGGAGAAACCAAACATTTCGATTTTGTTTGTGATGGCGTAACACAAGGAATTGTAGATTTAAATATCAAATACGATGTTCCTGTGATTTTCTGTGTTCTTACAGATAACATCAAACAGCAATCTATTGACCGTTCTGGAGGAAAACTTGGTAACAAAGGAATAGAATGTGCTGTTGCAGCAGTAAAAATGGCTGCATTAAGACAGTTTTAACAAGATACTTTTTAACATTTCTTGACCACCTCTTTTTTATTCTGTAAATTTGACTTTGATAGATTATTTTGGTTTGGTTTTTGTAATAATCAAATCTAATACTCTAAAACTTTACACTAATTATGGGATTTTTAAAACGTACACATAAAAAATTTGACTACAAACCTAGATTTTATCAAGGAGAAGGAAATCCTTATGAAATTAAACATAAGTTTGATGAATTTAGAACCACAACAGGCAAGAACAAAGGTTTAAAAACTAAGTTTGTTACTGCTTGGGACGAACTAAAAGAATCTAGAGGAAAAGGTGTAAATAAAACAATACTTGTAGTTACCCTTATTTTAACGCTTATCTTTTTATATATTATTGATTTTGATTTATCCATTTTTTTAGAATAAGTAGATAAATGTCAGATATAATTCAATTATTACCAGATCATGTTGCAAATCAAATTGCAGCAGGAGAAGTTGTACAACGACCTGCTTCTGTTGTAAAAGAATTGCTAGAAAACGCTATTGATGCTGGTGCAACTTCTATTAAATTACTTTTAAAAGACGCTGGAAAAACTTTAATTCAGGTTTTTGATAACGGAAAAGGAATGAGTCCAACAGATGCTCGTTTGTCTTTTGAACGTCATGCAACTTCTAAAATTAAAGACGCACAAGATTTATTCAACATCAACACCAAAGGCTTTCGTGGAGAAGCATTAGCTTCTATCGCTGCTGTTGCGCATGTTGAATTAAAAACCAAACAAGACAACGAACAATTAGGAACACACATAAAAATTGAAGGTAGTAAAATCACGTATCAGGAAGTAGTTTCTACCACAAAAGGAAGTAGTGTTTCTGTAAAGAATTTATTTTTTAACATTCCTGCTAGAAGAAACTTCTTAAAATCTGATACGATTGAAACACGTCATATTGTAGATGAGTTTCAACGTGTTGCTTTAACGCACCCAGCTATTTCTTTTTTATTACATCATAACGGAAACGAAG
>CAXICE010000182.1:0-3662 GCA_964022045.1 uncultured Polaribacter sp.
AGAAATTAACATTCCTGTGGTAGATGATGTTGTATCGCCACCAATTAAATCTACATTATAAGTTTCGCAAGCTAGCTGAATTCCGGCATACAATTCTTCAATTGCTTCTAACGGAAAACGATTAGAAACCGCAATAGAAACCGTTATTTGTTCTGCAGTTCCGTTCATTGCATACACATCAGATAAATTTACCATAACCGCTTTGTAACCTAAATGTTTTAACGGCATATAACTCAAATCAAAATGAACACCTTCAACTAACAAATCGGTAGTAATTAACGTTTGTTTTTCTGATGCATCTAACACTGCAGCGTCGTCTCCAACAGCTTTTATTGTTGATGAATGATTTATTTTAAAGTGTTTTGTCAAGTGATTGATTAAACCGAATTCGCCTAAATCTGACAAAGAGGTTTTTTGTTGGTTTTTATCTTCTAACATGCCGCAAAGATACAGCAATTCTATTTGAATTTAAAGCATAAAAAAGTGATTCATTTTTAAGGTGAATCACTTTAAGTTTTGTCTTTAATTTTGAAGTTATTTAATTGAAAAAGATTTAAAAACTGGATATTCAACAGGTTTTGAATCTACACCTTGAGCTTTTAAATAATCATCAAAAAAGTTCCAGGCAACTAAACCATCATCAGATTGTGGTTCTAGCATATAAAAAGCTAAGTTGGTTAATGGTTGCGCCATGTCAACCCAAAAATCTCCTTTTTTAAACGTTTGCTTTTTTTCAACATATTTTCCTGTTACTGTCGCCATATTATGTCCTTCAAACTTTCGTCTCGCATTTTTTAATTCATCAACCATAAAAACAACTCCAGAAACTCTTTTACGTCTTTTTAATTCAGTAACTTTTATACCTTGTTTTCTTAAATGATTTACAATTGATTTCATTGATTTTGGTAAATAATATCCGCGAGGTAAAGTTGTAGAAACTGTTGCATCAAATTTCGATAAATTAGTTACGTTTTTTACGTCGATTATTTTTCCAGAACGGATATACCCTTTTTTTCCGTATTTGTTGATATACGGAATGTAATCATAGGTTCTGTAATTAGGGATTTTTTTATCTAATGCAACCATTTTAAAACGAACACCTTTTTTTACTTTTCCGGCATTTTCTATTACATTGTTGATGGCATCTTTTTCTGCTTTGGCATTTATTGCCATTATTTTCTTTCCGTTTTTATGCGTAAATTCTAAGATTTCTGCTACAAATCCGTAGGTTCCATTCATACGTTCGTACAAACGATCGTGCGCAAAAGATTCACTTAAAATTCCCATTTTATTTCGTAATCCCATTTGATTTACCAAATATCTTGGATGATGATTGTACGTGTAAATTGATGTTGGCGGCCAACCTTGTCTGGTAGAATAATATCCGTAAGGACCAATTTTTACTTTGTAATTTTTATCGATATTTTTAGTTACTTCTGGAAACAAAACATCCCAAGTAAAATCATATGGTGCTTTTTCACCAGCGTAATGATAACTTGGCGCGTAGGTAATTCCGTAGCCATGCCAAGTTCCGTTTGTGGTATGTAAATCAACCAAAATTTCTGGATTCCATTTGTTCAGCACATTCTGAATTAATCCATTCGTTTCAAAAGCTTCCATTTTAATTCCGTCTCTATTCAAATCCAATCCTTGACTGTTTGCTCTAATTCCAACTTCAACCGGGCTATCTTCTTGCGATGGTCTTCTGCCCTTTTTCATTTTATCGTTAGAATCGGTGTTGTAAATTGGTGCAAAAATCAAAATCTGATTGTCTAACAAATGTTTTTTATCGCCCAATAAAATATCACGCATTATTTGCTGTACAATTTCTTTTCCTTCTACTTCTCCAGAATGAATATTTCCTTGAATATACAATACAGGTTTTCCAGATTTTTTTGCTTCGTCTACTGATGAAACTTTAGGATTTGCCAATACTACAACCGGAATTTGTTTTCCTTCTTTACTAGTTGCCATGTATTCTAAATGCAATAAATCAGATCTTTTTTGCAATGCTTTTATGTAAGACATTACTTCTGCATAAGTAGAAGTTTTCTGATAATTAGACTTAACAGGTGTTGTAATTAATTCGTTTGGCCAAGCTTTTTGTTGAGCAGAAATTTGGAATGCCGCAATGCAAAATATGGCAAAGAAAATGCGTTTCATTTGGTAAGTTTTTAAGTTGGAATAAAAGTAAGTCTAAATCTTTGTTAATAAAGTTTGTAGTTGTTTTTTAACAGTACGTTAACAATTTATAGAATTCGCCAATATTACCATCAATTTTATTCATGTTAAAAGGCTTTAAAAATCATAATTTGTCAGTATATTTGCACTCAATTTAGATTTAATCTATTTAACAATTATGATAAAAGTTTCAGACATAGCGAGAAAAAAAGTCATTGAAATGATGAGCGACGATGGCTTTGATGCTTCAAAAGACTTTGTAAGAGTTGGTGTAAAAAGTGGAGGTTGTTCAGGTTTATCATACGATTTAAAGTTTGACAAAAACCAGCTAGAAGACGATAAAGTTTTTGAAGATAATGATGTAAAAATTATAGTTGATAAAAAAAGTTTCTTGTATTTGGTTGGAACAACGTTAGAGTATTCAGGTGGTTTAAACGGTACAGGTTTCGTTTTTAATAATCCAAACGCAAATAGAACTTGTGGTTGTGGAGAATCATTTTCACTCTAGTTCTTAAAGTTAAAAAGTAATAAAGTTTTTAAAGTTGATAGAAAACAAAAGCTAAAAAGGTAAAAAAAAATGGCAAAGTTTAATTCTTTTGAAGAAATCATTTCATGGCAAAAAGCAAGAGAATTAAATGTAATCATATATAGAGTAACAAATTCAAATGATTTATTTTCTAAAGACTTTGGATTAAGAGATCAAATAAGAAGAGCGTCGATTTCAATTTCATCTAATATAGCAGAAGGATTTGAAAGACAGACAACAAAAGAATTTATTCGATTTTTATATATAGCTAAAGCATCTGCAGGCGAAGTTCGTTCTCAATTGTATTTAGCATTTGATATAAATTATATAAGTAAAAGTGAGTTTAAAGAACTAAAGTTAAAAATAAATGAAGTTTCAAAATTGATTAGTGGTTTATTAAAATACCTACAGTCAACTTTATAAACTTTCAACTTTTTAACATTATAAACTAGTTTATGAGCAAGTATACAGAAGAAGATTTAGAACAAGAATTAAAAACCAAAGAATACGAATATGGTTTTTATACAGATATAGAAAGCGATAAGTTTGAAAAAGGACTTAACGAAGATGTTGTGCGTGCAATTTCTAAAAAGAAAAACGAACCACAATGGATGACTGATTGGCGTTTAGAAGCTTTTAGGGTTTGGGAAAAAATGGAAGAGCCAGACTGGGCAAATGTGAAGTATCCAAAACCAAATTTTCAAGAAATAGCCTATTATTCAGCACCAAAAAAGAAACCAAAATTAAATTCTTTAGACGAGGTTGATCCTGATTTGTTAGAAACTTTTAAAAAATTAGGAATTTCTTTAGACGAACAAAAACGTTTGGCAAATGTTGCCGTTGATATTGTAATGGATTCTGTTTCTGTTGCTACAACTTTTAAAGAAACTTTGGCAGAAAAAGGGATAATTTTTATGCCAATTTCAGAGGCTATTCAAGAACATCCAGAATTGGT
>CAXICE010000183.1:0-3659 GCA_964022045.1 uncultured Polaribacter sp.
TTTTGACGAGGTGTTTTAGGCTGTCTTTGATTTTTCTTTTGATTGAATCTGTATGTAAAACTTAAAGAAACTTGTCTTTGTCTCCACTGCATTTCCGAATATGTTGTAGAGTTTGGTGTGTAATTATATCCTTTTCTTTTTCTAGAATTTAAAACATCACTAATGTTTAAAACCATTGTTCCGTTATCTTTAAACAAATCTTTACTAAATGCTAGGTTTGCACTAAAAATTCCATCGCTTGTACTTTGTGCATTATTTTGTCCGCCTCTGTAAGACATTCTTGTTTGCCATTGAATATTTCCAGGTAAAGTAACTCTAGAGTTTAATCTTGCAGACCAGTTTGAATCTTTATTTCCGAAATCGATATTATTTAAAGTTCCAACTGTTTCAAATCCGTAGAAATTAAAACTTCCAGAAAAGTTTACTTTTTTAGAAACTCTATAGTTGGTGTTAAATTCAAAACCATATCTAGATTCTGATGATAAATTTATTGGAGAACGAACAATCACCGGAACTCCATTAACAAAATCTCCTCTTTCTTGGCTGATAAATTGATAAACACCAGTTGAATGGCGATAATATACAGATGAATTTAAAGTTACTTTATCATATCTTTTCAAATATCCAACATCAAAAGAATTTGTATACGTTGGATCTAAATTTACATTTCCTTTAAAGATATTTGTTTCTGAACTTCTAGATTCAAAGGGATTTAAAAACCAAGATCTTGGTCTTCTTAATCTTCTGCTATAACCAGCTGTAATACTTTCTGTGTCGTTTAATTCGTATCCTACATTTAATGTTGGAAATAAGCCAACGTAAGACTTATCAAAGCTTTCGTTTGTTGTAATTAAATTTATTTTTTGATCAGTAATCTCTGCTCTTAATCCTAATAAATAAGAAAGCTTCTCGTATTTTTTACCGTATTGTCCATATAAAGCATATACGTTTTGCTGAAAATCTAAATTGTTTGAAGGATCCAATAAAGTATTTGTGTAAGGAACAGCAGGTGTGTTTTTATAATCTGAATTTGATTTTTCTAAATTTGCTCTGTAACCTAATTCGATTTGAGAACCATCTTCTTTTGGATAAACATAATCAATTTGAAAAAGCTTTCTAGTCGAATTTCTTAAAGTGGTATTGTCTTCTACAAAAAGATTGTTTTGAAAAATACTTCCATCTTCATCTTGATCGCTTTTGCTGTATTGTAAATCTATGGTTAATTTTTTACCAGTATCATTTAATCGATTGGTGTAATTTAATGAATATTGAAATGATTTTGAATCTGATAATTCATTTTCGTTTCTAGTTCTTGTATCGGTTAAAGAGTTATTTGCATCAAAAAACTGAACATTATTTGCTGTTGTATTTTCACCATCAGATTTTCTGATCACAACATTTCCTAAAAGAGAACTATTGTCATTAATGTAATATTCCATTCCGAAACTTGTATTGAAACCTTTACGCAATCTATTGTTATTTCTAACTTCGTTTAAATAACCAGTTGTATTACCAGCATTATCAAAGTATGTTGAATTATTTTTACTATTTCCTGGGCCATCTCTATAGCTGTATCCAGAATTTGTAAAAAGGTTGTATTTTTTTGTTCTGTAATTTAAGTTTGCAGAAATTCCGTATTGTGTAGGGTTTCCAATTGAAGGATTAATAGAACCATTAAAACCAGTTACTTTTCCTTTTCTTAAAATGATGTTTATAATTCCGGCAGTTCCTTCAGCATCATATCTTGCAGAAGGAGAAGTAATTACTTCAACTCTTTCAATTGCATCAGCAGGTAATTGACGTAAAGCACTTGCACCGTCTAAACCTACTAAAGAAGAAGGTTTACCATCAATTAAAATTCTAACATTTTCATTTCCTCTTAAACTAACAGCTCCTTCAACATCAACAGTCACAGAAGGTACATTGTCTAATACATCAGAAACACTTCCGCCTTTTACTGTCATGTCTTTACCAACATTGTAAACTTTTTTATCTAATCTGATATCTACAGTAGATTTTTCTGGAATGATATTTACTTCATCTAAAACTTGACCATCTTCAGATAAAATAACGGTACCAAGTTTAATGTCTTTATCAATAGTTGTGTTTTTAAAACTAACGGTTTTAAAAGAAATAAACTCAATGCTAATATCATAAGTTCCACCAGCAATTTTGATGAAAAATTCTCCTTTTCCGTCGGTAATTCCTCCGCTTAACTTATTATTTTTAAGGTTTTTTAAAACAACAGTAGCATATTCTAAAGGCTCTTTAGTGTCTTTATCTATTACTTTTCCAGAAACCGAAAAAGTTTTTGCTTGAGTAGGTCTTTGTGCAAATATTGCCGTTATACTTAAAAGACAAATAAATACTAGAAGTGATTTTTTCATTTAGTTTGATTAAATAATTTTAAAGCTATAAGACATTGTATTTGTAAATTAGTTTAACCATATGTTGTTAAACTTCTGTTAAAGAAAAAAGAGCTCAATTTTGAGCTCTTTTTTTACTGTAAAATATTGGTGATATTTTCTAATGGTCTTCCAATTGCAGCTTTATTTCCATTAATAACTATTGGCCTTTCTATTAGTTTTGGATATTGAATCATAGCAGAAATAATTTCTGAATCTGATAATTCTTTTCCTTTAAAATTTTCTTTCCAAATAGCTTCGTTTTTTCTGACTAAATCGATTGGCTTTATTTGCAGTTTTTCAATTATTGAAGTCAATTCTTCTTTCGTAGGAATGTTCTCTAAATATTTAACAACTTCAAATTTTTTTCCAGATTCTTCTAATAATTGTAAACCTTGTCTTGATTTACTACAGCGATTGTTGTGGTATATTTTAATCATAATTTTATAAAGTTGTTTCAGATTCTTTTTGTCCGTTTAACATTAAAAAAGCTTTTAAAAAGGCGTCAATATTTCCGTTCATTACGGCATCAACATTTCCAGTTTCGTGTGCAGTTCTAACATCTTTTACTAATTTATAAGGATGCATTACATAATTTCTGATTTGGCTTCCCCATTCATTTTTCATTTTTCCAGCTTCAATATCTGCTCTTGCAGCTTGTCTTTTTTGCAATTCAATTTCATACAGTTGCGATTTTAACATTTGTAATGCAGTTGCTCTATTATCATGCTGAGAACGTGAATTTGAACACTGAATTTGAATTCCTGTTGGCTTATGAGTAAGTTGAACTTTGGTTTCAACTTTATTAACATTTTGTCCTCCAGCACCACTAGACCTTGCTGTTGTAATTTCTATATCTGCCGGATTTATTTCAATCTCAATAGAGTCATCTGCAACAGGATATACGTAAACAGAAGCGAATGAAGTATGTCTTTTTGCATTGCTATCAAATGGTGAAATTCTTACCAAACGATGCACGCCATTTTCTCCTTTTAACCATCCAAATGCGTAATCTCCATCAAATTGTAAAGTCACTGTTTTTATTCCTGCAGAATCTCCAGATTGATAATTTAATTCTTTGATTTTTAAACCATTTTTTTCTGCCCACATCATGTACATTCGCATCAGCATTTCTGCCCAATCGCAACTTTCTGTTCCGCCAGCGCCAGCAGTAATTTGAATTACAGCAGATAAATTATCACCTTCTTCAGAAAGCATATTTCTAAATTCTATGGTTTCTAATAATTCTTCTGT
>CAXICE010000184.1:0-3654 GCA_964022045.1 uncultured Polaribacter sp.
CCAATAGTTTTTGGAATAATTTCTGAAATAATTAGAATTAAAACAGTCATAATTGCAGAAACAATTCCTACAATATTTATCCCAAACAAATCTACCTTATAAGGCAAGTTTTCTGCTTGTACCCCAACTAAAATAGCACCAACAGTATGTGCAATTGTATTTAAAGTTAGAATGGCAATTAGCGGTTTATCTACATCTTTTTTTAACTTTTCTAATTGAAAAGCAAACACTTTTTTTTCGCTTTTTTTTACTTCAATAAATGTTGTTGTAACACTTAATAAAACAGCTTCAAGAATGGAGCATAAGAATGAAAAGAAGATAGAAAATGTTGCAAAAACTAGTAATAGTGTCATAATAAAATTTGATGCGATAAAGATACTAAAAAAAGAAAACCGTAAGTACTAGACTTACGGTTCTTTGTTTTACAGGTTTAAGTTATTAAAAAATGTAATTGACACCTAAACCAAAAACTTCTTTAAATTGTACTTTGCTTGAAGCATTATCATCAACAATTGTGTGGAAATTTAAGTTGGTAGATAAATACTTGTTTATTTGCATTACAAAATTTAATTGGTAATCAATATCTATATTTTGCGGATTGTCTAAATAATTAGCATACACGTTTAAAATATTTTCCATTGATATATTTTCCATAACCGTTGTTTTGTAATTTAACGATCCATTAAAACCAAATTCGTAACGTGTATTTTTTCCTAAATCAGTTCCGTAGCTTCCAGAAAACTCGTCAGAAACCATGGTAATTTTTGATGATAATGGCGCTAAATTGATTTTAAAATTATCTGATTTTTTCCACAACATACCAGGTCCAAAACTTAAATACCCTGGAGCTAAAAACGCCGATGTTTTTGTTTTTGGTGTTGTTTTGTAATTATAACCGTTTGTAAACTGTGTTTTAAAATTTATAAATGCAGAGTAAGACCAGTTTCCTTTTGATTTTCTTCCGTAAAGTGAATTAAACTCAAAACGATCATCTGTTTTTCTAGTTCCGTTTCCTTTTACGTTGTTTAATCCGTAGGCAAAAATTATTTTGTTATCCCAAGTTGTTTTCTCTTTAGAATAATTAAAATCGTAATTGATTCCTAAATTACCAGAAACTGTATTATCTCCACCAGCAATCCAATTAGAAAAAGTAGATTGATTTACCAAAAAAGAAATGTTTCCTGTTTTTTTCCAATTAGATGTAGAAGCGTCTGTTTTTTCTTGAGCTTGAGTTTGAATTGTAGCAATAAATAATATTGCAAAACTTAATTTTTTAATCATTTTTATTGAATTTATTTTTATGTATAAGACAGTAACTTTAGGATAAAGTCACATTAAATTTATCTTTTGTGGAAAATATATTTTAGCCCTAAGCCAAATATTTGTTTAAACTGAACTTTACTTGATGCATTGTCATCAATTAAAGTGTGTAAAAGAAGGTCTACATTCATGTATTTATTAACATCAATAGTAAATTTTGCTCTATAATCTACATCTACATTTTGAGCTCTCTGTAAATAGTTAGAATACATGGCAAGAATATTTTGCATGCTAATATTACTTGATAATTTAAAATTAAAATATCCCGATAAACTAAAACCTAATGCAAATTTTACGTTTTCCCCTGGATCAACTCCATATTTTCCTGAAAATTCATCACTTACAAAAGTAAATCTGGCTGTAGCAGGTGCAATATTTACAGTAATATCATCAGATCTTTTCCATAACATTCCAGGTCCAAAAGATAAATAAGCTGGCGCAAAGAAGTCAGAAACTAAAGTTCTTGGATCAGTTTTATAGTCATAACCTTTGGTGTATTGTGTCTTAAAGTTTAAGAAAAAAGACATAAACCAATATTTATTATATTTTAATCCTAATAAAGAGTTGTATTCAAAGTTGTCATTCGTTTTACGAACTCCTGCGTCCTTAACATCGCTTAAACCATAGACTGTTATAATTCTATTATCCCAGTTCCACCTTCCGCTTTTATAGTTTAAATCGTAATTAATTCCGATGTTTCCAGCAATCGTATTGTCACCTCCAGCTTTCCAATCAGTAAAAGTAGATTGATTGAACAAAAAAGAAAATTGCCCTACGATTTTCCATTTAGGAATTACAGCAACGCTGTCGTTCTTTTTTTCTTGAGAAAAACCAACAACAGAGATCAATAACAAAAAACCTAAAAGAGATTTTTTCATTAGAATGAAAATAAATTTAAGAAGCAAAAATAATAGGTTTTAAAGAACTAAAAAAATTATTTAGCAGCTTTGTATAAAGGAACCGTAGAGCAAGCTTCACCAAACATTATTGTTTTTGCAATTGGTTGTATTTTCTGAATTAAAAGTGTGTATGCTGATGCAGGAATTGGCTTATTTGTACAACCTTTTATTATAACGGGTTTATTTTTGTATTCGTCAACAGAAATTGAAGTAATTATTTCTTCAAAAATTACAGATTCTAAAAGCTCTAAATTCCCAACAATTACTTTTTTAACAAATGGAGAAAGTTTTGTAGCCAATAATAAATAAGCCCAAGAAGGAATAATTGCATCAGAAGAACACGTTAATGCTACATAATTATCTTGATATTGACTCCAATTATGCTCGTTTACAAAAGCTCTAAAATCTTTTTCTTTTAAAATGATTTCTTGAAACAACCAGTCTTTTATATCAATAACAACACGATTTCCTTCAGGATAAAAATCCTCTAGATCTAAGGTAATTAATTTGCTATTTGCAACTCTATTGATAATTTCTTCTGCCATTTTCTTAAGTTTCAAAGTTGTTCTCGATACAATTTCGAAGAAAAATCGAAATCACTCGAACTGACAGCAACTGAAAACTGTTACTGCTTACTAAAATATTGAATTACAGCATTCCAAGCTCTAATTTTGCCTCTTCACTCATCATTTCTTGTGTCCACGTAGGATCGAAAGTAATTTCTACTTCCGCTTTATTTATTTCTGCTAAAGACATTACTTTATCTTCAACCTCTCTTGGTAAAGATTCTGCAACTGGGCAATTTGGCGATGTTAATGTCATTAAAATTTTTGCGTCATTATCTTCGTTCACAAAAACATCATATATCAATCCTAATTCGTAAATATCTACAGGGATTTCTGGATCGTAAATAGTTTTTATAACTCTTACAATTTTATCTCCAATAACTTCTAATTCTGCGTCGTTCATCAATTTTATTTTATAAAATTCTTCTTTTTTTATTTTGCTTGCAATGCAATTGCGTACATTTTTATTTGTTTTATCATAGAAACCAAACCGTTTGCTCTTGTTGGACTTAAATGTTCTTTCAATCCAATTTGATCTACAAAATTTGTATCTGCGGCTAAAATATCTGCTGCTTTTTGGTCGGAAAAAACACGCAATAATAACGCCACAATTCCTTTGGTTAAAATAGCATCGCTATCAGCGGTAAAAATAAGTTTATCATTTTGTAAATCAGAATGTAACCAAACTTTAGATTGACAACCTTTTATTAAGTTTTCATCCAACTTAAAACGTTCGTTTATAAGTGGTAATGACTTTCCTAAATCGATGATATATTCGTACCGATCCATCCAATCATCAAACATCGCAAACTCGTCAATAATTTCTTCTTGTATTTCTTTGATAGTCATTTTTTAAACTTATTTTTGCA
>CAXICE010000185.1:0-3638 GCA_964022045.1 uncultured Polaribacter sp.
TAAAAGCAAACGATATTGAAGGAGCAAAAAAATTATATAAAAATTCTGCATTACCAATCATTGCAGATGAAAGTTGTATTGTGGAAAGTGATGTAGAAAAATGTGCAGGTTTATTTCATGGAGTAAATGTTAAACTTACCAAATGTGGTGGTTTAACGCCAGGGAAGAGAATGCTAGAAAAAGCAAAAAGTTTAGGTTTAAAGACCATGGTTGGTTGTATGACAGAATCTAGTATTGGAATTTCTGCAATTGCACATTTATTGCCACTTTTAGATTATGTAGATATGGATGGTTCGCTACTTTTAAAAGAAGATATTGCAAAAGGAATTACCATAAAAAACGGTATTATTTCTTATGCAAATGAAAATGGTATTGGGGCTAATTTATTGTAAAAATGCAATTAGAAAAAGCACCCAATACAACGGCGAGAATCAATAATAAAGAGTATTTATTTTTTAGCGGAACGTCTTACTTAGGGGTTCCGACATTGCCAGTTTTTCAAGAGTTGGTAAGTCAAAGTATTTTAAAGTGGGGAACTTCTTATGGGAGTTCTAGAAACGCTAATTTAAAACTAAACATATATCAAAAAGGAGAACAATATCTAAGCACTTTTTTAAATACTGAAGACGCAATTACTGTTTCATCTGGAACTTTAGCTGGGCATTTTGCATTGCGAAGTTTACGTAAAAAAGTAGATCATTTTTATTACATGCCAAAAACGCATCCTGCAATTTTAACAGATGAAGCAAATCCTGTTTTTGTAAATTCGAAGTTAAATTCTGAACTAAAAAACATTGAAAACAAATCAATTTGTATTATTGTTGATGCTGTAGCAGCCTTAGAAACTTCTCCTTTTTCATTTGAGTTTTTAAACAGAATTTCCGAAACTAATTATGTTTACATACTTTTAGATGAATCGCACAGTTTGGGTGTTTTAGGAAGTAATGGAAATGGAATTTCATCTCAAATTTCGAAATCAAAAAACTTCGAAATAGTTATTGTTTCATCATTAGGGAAATCATTTGGAGTAAATGGAGGTGTAATTGCGGGCAATAAAAAGTTTATCAGTTTGATAAAAAAAGATGCTTTATTTATAGGCTCTGCTGGTATGAGTCCGTCTTTTTTGGAGGCATTTACAAACGGCAAAGAAATCTATCAAAATCAACTTAAAAAACTACAAGAAAATTGTAGTTATGTTTATGAAAAACTAAAGCATTTATCAGTAGTTCGGATTTCTAAAAACTATCCTGTTTTCTTTTTTGAAAACGAAAAAATTGCAGATTATTTATACAAAAAAGAGGTTTTGATTACCAGTTTTTATTATCCAGCATCTACAAAAAAAATCAACAGAATTGTATTGAATGCAAACCATACTAAAAAACAATTAGATTTTTTAATTGAATGCTTAATACAATTCAATTTATAGTAAATTTGTAAAAAACAAAACAAAATGGCAACAAATAAAGTTACAACTTCTTGGAAAAAAAATGGAATATTTGAATCTGATAATCCGAGTAAACACTCACTAATAATGTATGATGCGTCTGATGATAATGGAGACTTAGTTGGTTTCGGACCAAAAGCATTAATGCTTTCTTCTCTAGCAGGTTGCTCTGGTTTAGATGTAGATTCTTTACTAAAGAAAATGCGTGCAGAAGTTGCAGATTTTAATATTATTGTTACTGGAGAATTAACAGAAGAGCACCCAAAATTTTATCACAAAGTGCATGTAGATTATCATTTTTATGGAACTAGTTTAAAAGAAGATAAAATTACAAAGGCTGTTAATTTATCTGTGGATAGGTATTGTGGTGTAATGGAGATGTTTAGACAGTTTGCTAAAATTTCTACTGAAATACATTTGCATGAAAATGAATAAATAAAACAAAAAATTGCTATGCGTTGGACTTTAAAAGAAATCCCTGAAAAAGAAAGAATTACTCAACTTGCAAGCGAATTATCTATAGAAAAACCACTTGCTAAAATTTTATTGCAACGCGGAATTTCAACATTTAATGAAGCTAAAAAATATTTTCGTCCGTCATTAGAAGATTTACACGATCCTTTTCTGATGAAAGACATGGATGTTGCTGTAAACCGAATTGAAACTGCAATTGCCAACAATGAAAATATTTTAATTTATGGCGATTATGATGTTGACGGAACAACTGCTGTTTCGTTAGTATCATCGTATTTAAAAACCTATTACCCGAATATTTCAACCTATATTCCAGATAGATACGAAGAAGGTTATGGTGTTTCTTTTCAAGGAATCGATTTTGCAGAAGACAATGATTTTTCTTTAATTATCGCCTTAGATTGTGGTATAAAAGCAATTGAAAAAGTGGCGTATGCAACAGAAAAAAATATCGATTTTATTATTTGTGATCATCATAAACCTGGAAAAGAAATTCCGAAAGCAGTTGCTGTTTTAAATCCAAAAAGAACAGATTGTAAGTATCCTTATGATGAATTGTGTGGTTGCGGAGTTGGTTTTAAATTGATTCAAGCTTTAGGTTCTAAACGCAATCAAACCATTCAAGATTTAACGCCGTATTTAGATTTGGTTGCTACGGCAATTGGCGCAGATATTGTTCCTATGACTGGCGAAAATAGAACATTGGCATATTTTGGTTTGCAAGTCATTAATTCAAACCCTAGAAACGGATTTAAAGCAATAATTCATCAGCAAAAAAAATCAATATTTACCATTACAGATGTAGTTTTTATTATCGCACCGCGAATAAATGCTGCTGGAAGAATGAAACACGGTAATTACGCGGTAGAACTCTTAACGGAAATGAATTTTGACAGTGCAATTGAATTTGCTTCTGCTATTGAAAAAAATAATTCTGACCGAAAAGAACTTGATAAAAAAATAACTTCTGAAGCTTTATTACAAATCGAAAAGAACAACGAAAAAGAACGTTTTACTTCGGTTGTTTTTGATGAGAATTGGCATAAAGGCGTTATTGGAATTGTTGCGTCAAGATTGATAGAAACCTATTACAGACCAACGTTAGTTTTTACAAAAAGTGGCGATAAGTTAGCTGCCTCAGCGCGTTCTGTAAAAGGATTTGACGTATATAATGCTTTAGAAAAATGTAGCGAATTTATAGAACAATTTGGCGGACATAAATATGCTGCAGGTTTAACTTTATTGCCTGAAAATTACGAGAAATTCAAACAGAAGTTCGAAGAAGTTGTAAAACAAAGCATTTTACCAGAACAATTAATTCCTGAAATTGCTATTGATGCAGAAATTGAACTTTCTGAAATTACGCCGAAGTTTTTTAGAATTATTCAACAGATGGCGCCTTTTGGCCCACAGAATATGAAACCTACTTTTAAAACTGCTGCGGTTAGAGATAACGGGTTTGGTAAACAAGTTGGTGCTGATAAAACGCATTTAAAACTCAATTTAATTTACGGTTCTGATAAGAAAACCTACAATGCAATTGGTTTTGGTTTGGGTGATAAATTGTCAGTTACTCAAAATGATTTTGACATTGCGTATACGTTAGATGAAAATACCTGGAATGGCTTTACAAGTGTTCAATTGATGTTGAAAGATATTAAATAAAACTACTGATAAACCAAATGATAAAGTTCTCTTATCCCGTAAGATTTAATGAAAA
>CAXICE010000186.1:0-3624 GCA_964022045.1 uncultured Polaribacter sp.
GCATCATAATAGCTTGTTACTTGTTGTGTTTTTAAGCGTCTAGCAACACCATAATTTCCTGCATTATAAGCAGCAGCAGCTAAAGTCCAACTACCTAAACGTTCTTTTGATTTCTTTAAATATTCTGCAGCAACTTTAGTAGATTTTTCAATATTGTAACGTTCATCTACATTTTTGTTGATTTCTAATCCATATTCTTTTCCCGTTCCTTTCATAAAGTGCCACATTCCTGCTGCGCCAGCAGAAGAAGTTTCGTCAATCAACGCACTTTCTGCAACAGCTAAATATTTAAAGTCATCTGGTAAACCGTATTTTTTTAGCAATGGTTCTAAAATCGGAAAGTATTTATTGGCTCTTTTTAATAAAAGCAAACCGTTAGATTGCCAATACGTGTTTACTAATAGTTCTCTGTCCATTCGTTCACGAATGTCTAATTTTTCTAAAGGAACACGTTCTCCGGCTAAATTTAAATCTGGCGATAATTTTAGCGCTTTAATTTTATACGTGTCACTCGTGTTTTTTTGGATTTTAATTTGCGTTGTACTTATCGCATTGATAAAAACAACGGTTACTATTAAAAAACTTAAAATGGATAAAAACCTGTTAGATTTTGTCATGGCAAAAATATTTTCCATAAAAGTATGAAAACCACAACGCTTTAGCAAATTAATGCTTTATGAATCTCTAAAGAAATTTTCTTGGCTTTGGTTAAAATCATGGCATGTGTGCCGTTTTCTATTTCAATACAATTATTGATGTTTTTAATTGGGAAAACAGCATCTTTTGTGCCATGAATATGAATAATTTCTGACGGAATTTTAGTTTGTTGCCAATGTAAAACACAAGCAATTGCCCAATGTAAATAATCAGGATTTCTGACCGACATGTAGGTTTTATAAAGTTCGGCTCGTTTTTTAAGAAAATCACCCAAAAAGTATTTTTCGTAAGCTTCTATATTTGAAATTATTTTACTTGGAAATAATTTATAAACTTTAGAATGTTTTGCGAATTTAAATCGATTAGGAAATTCAAGATTACTTTTTGCGCTAGAAATGATAATCACTTTTTTAGTTGTATTGATTTTGCTCATTTCTTGTGCCATTATTCCGCCAAAAGAAACACCAATTAAAACAGGGTTTTCGTGTTTGATTTCTTTGCACATTCTTTGTGCATAACTTTGAATCGATTCGGATTTAGAAAGTGGCATTTTCCACTCTAAAAAATGGCATTCAAACAAGTTGTTGTCTAAAGAAATGCGCTCAAATATTTTGGAGTTTGCAGCCAAACCAGGAACAAAATAAATGTGCGTTTTAGACATTCTTATACAGTTACAGTTTCGTTTACAAAATCAAATCGAACCAAACCATCTTCATCAATAGTTGTCAACGTAATTTCGTGAATTGTATTCACCAATTCCGGATTCCAAGGTGCTTTTACTTTTACGTAATTCTCTGTAAACCCGTTGATATAACCTTCTTTGTTTTCGCTTTCAAACAATACCTTTGTAGTATTTCCTAATTGACTTTCGTAAAAAGCTCTACGTTTTTTTACTGATAATCCACGCAACATTTTACTTCGTTTTGCACGTACTTTTTTAGGAACAACGCCATCCATATTTACTGCTTCTGTATTTGGTCTTTCAGAATAGGTAAAAACGTGTAAATACGAAATATCCATTTCGTTTAAATAGTTGTAGGTTTCTAAAAATAATTCATTCGTTTCTCCAGGAAAACCAACAATAACATCCACACCAATACAAGCGTTTGGCATGACTTCTTTAATTTTTGAAACTCTATTTGTATAAGTGCTTTTCAAATAACGGCGCTTCATTTTCTTTAATAATTCGTCGCTTCCAGATTGCAACGGAATGTGAAAATGCGGAACAAAAGTTTTTGATTTTGAAACAAAATCAATCGTTTCATCTTTCAATAAGTTTGGCTCTATTGATGAAATTCTTAAACGATGAATTCCGTCTACTTTATCCAATTCTTTAACCAATTCTAAAAAAGTATGTTCGTGTTTTTTATTTCCAAATTCTCCTTTTCCGTAATCACCAATATTTACTCCGGTTAAAACAATTTCTTTGATGCCTCTTTCAGAAATTTCTTTGGCATTTTTCAATACATTTTCAACTGTATCAGATCTTGAAATTCCACGTGCAAGCGGAATTGTACAATAGGTACATTTATAATCGCATCCATCTTGAACTTTCAAAAAAGCGCGTGTTCTATCGCCAATTGAATAAGCACCAACGTAGGTATCTGCATCTTCAATTTCGCAAGAATGCACTTCGCCAATATCGTTTTTAGTCAAGTCGTTGATATAACTCGTAACGTTAAATTTTTCTGTTGCTCCCAACACTAAATCAACACCATCTACATTTGCTAATTCTTCTGGTTTTAGTTGAGCGTAACATCCAACACCAATAATAAAAGCGTCTTCGTTTTGCTTTAACGCATTTTTTACAATCGATTTAAAACGTTTATCCGCATTGTCTGTAACCGAACACGTATTAATTACATAGACATCTGCTTTGGTGTCAAATTCTACGCGTTCAAAACCTTCATTTACAAAATTACGTGCAATGGTTGAGGTTTCAGAGAAATTTAATTTACATCCTAACGTATAAAAAGCTACTTTTTTATCTGCGTTCATTCTTGTACATTTATCAATCGCAAAATTACAATATTCTTTATGATTTTTGAAACAGAAAGATTAATAGTTAGAAAACTGGTTACTTCGGATTTAGAAGCGTTTCATAAAATGCAAAGCAATCCGAAAGTAATGCAATACACAACGGGAATTGTAAAGGATTTGGAAGGGCATAGAACCGAATTACAAGAATTGATTTCTAAGTATGGTTTTATTGATAATGACTTTTGGATTTACGCTGTAGAAAGAAAAAAAGATGCCGTTTTTATTGGAACGGTTGCATTGGTTAAATATGAGGGAAATGATGAAATTGGATATCGATTTTTAGAAAAGTTTTGGGGAAATGGATACGGAACTGAAGCTTGTAAAGGGCTGATTTCTTATTGTAGAAAAAACAATTTTAGAAAATTGATTGCTTATGCAGTTGATGCAAATATTGCTTCGCAAAAAATACTAGAAAAATTAGGATTTGAATTTGTAAAAAAACAACTTGCGGAAGATTTACAAATGCAAGAAACAAAATATCAAATTAACTTATGATTGTAACTGATTTACAAACGCCATATTACGCAGTAGTTTTTTCAACGATAATGGATGATAATCTAGAAGGTTATACAGAAGCAGCAGAACGTATGGAAGTTTTAGCAAAAGAACAACCAGGCTATTTAGGAATTGAATCCGCTAGAAATTCCATAGGAATTACCGTTTCTTATTGGGAATCTCTAGAAGCCATTACACAATGGAAAAATAACGTTGAACATACAGAGGTTAGAAATCTTGGAAGAGAAAAATGGTACAAACAATATCAATTACGTATCTGTAAAGTAGAACGTGAATATGGGTTTGAAAAATAGTATTATTGTGTTTTACACTTTATATTTGTTATAATTATGAGTCAGGTTGAAAAAACAAATGTGTGTATTATTGGGGCTGGACCTTCAGGTACAGCTACTTCTTTAATGTTATCGAAGC
>CAXICE010000187.1:0-3595 GCA_964022045.1 uncultured Polaribacter sp.
ATACTAAAATTTAACATTTCTTTAAAAGCCATCGCACACAAAAACCAGACAGATACATGGAAAATTAATTATATTTGATATGGAAATTTATGAATAATAAAACGCACATATTAATATTTTTTTTAATGATATTGGTTATTCCTACCAGTACAGTTTATGCTTGTGGAAATTCTTCTGAAAAAGATAAAACAGAAAAAAAATCTTTTTCAAAAGAAGATCATTGTCTCGAAAAAAAATCCTGTTGTGATAATGGAGAAAAAGACGATGATGGTTGTGGTGGAGCTTGTGATTACACCTCTTGTCTTTCCCCGATTGTTGTAAACATTTCTGTTTCACATAGCAACTTTGAATTATTTGATTCAAACAATTTTAAACTTTTGGTTAACTGGACTTTCTTTCATAATAAACCAAAAACAGGATATCTATCTATTTGGCAACCGCCTAAAATAATCTAAAACCTTTTTGACTTCGAAAGGTCCGTATTTTTGAAAACAAGTCTTAGGCTTGTATTCTTTTTTTTTACAATAATTTAAAATTTATAAAATGAAATCAAATTCAAACATATTCCTAACAATCATTGTATTGTTATTATTCCCATTGTGCAACGCACAAACAAAAAATCAAAAAACAGAAACCGTAAAAATCTATGGTAATTGTGAAATATGCGAAAGCACAATTGAAAAAGCTGGAAATTTGAAAAACCAATCCATTGTGGATTGGAATAAGGAAACCAAATTTGCAACCATTTCTTATGACAGTTTGAAAACTTCAAAAGAAGAAATATTAAAACGTATAGCTTTGGCAGGATATGACAGCGATACTTTTTTAGCACCAAACGACACTTATTCAAATCTACCAAGTTGTTGTCAGTATGAAAGAATAAAACAAACAAATACAAAAATGGAAGAACCAAAAATGGAAATGACAACAATTGACCATTCTATGCATTCAAACAAAATGGATGAAATGCAAGATCCAAATCCACTTTCAGAAGTTTACGATAGCTATTTTGCTGTTAAAGATGCATTGGTTAGAACCGATGGAGCATCAGCTTCAACAAGTTCCAAAACCCTTTTTACAGAGATAAATAATGTAAAAATGGATAAACTTTCAATGGATGTTCATATGGCTTGGATGAAAGTTTTTGAAAACTTAAAAGAAGATGCCGAGCATATAGCAGATATTAAAGATATAGGTCGTCAAAGAGACCACTTTATATCTCTTTCAAAAAACATCTATGAAGTAATGAAAATTTCAAAACAAGAAACACCAACTTATTATCAATTTTGCCCGATGGCAAATGATGGAAAAGGAGCAAATTGGTTAAGTAAAGAAAATGCAATTAAAAATCCTTATTATGGTTCACAAATGTTGAATTGTGGTAATACTGTTGAAACTATAAAAGAATAAATCAAATGTACAAACACATAAAATTATTGGCAATATTACTTGGAGTATTGTCAACTCATATCTTGTTCGGACAAAATGTTGTTCGTTACGATTTAACTATAAAAGATACAATCGTTAATTTTTCAGGAAAAGAAAAAAGAGCGATTGCAGTAAACGAACAAATTCCAATGCCAACATTAACTTTTACAGAAGGAGATATTGCAGAAATTGTAGTCCATAATAAGTTAAAAGAAAGTACCTCTTTACATTGGCATGGGCTTTTTTTACCAAATAAAGAAGATGGTGTTCCTTATTTAACACAAATGCCAATTAAGCCTAACGAAACTTTTACGTATCGTTTTCCAATTATTCAAAGTGGTACACATTGGTATCATAGCCATAGTGGTTTACAGGAGCAAATTGGTATGTATGGTTCAATGGTATTATTGAAGAAAAAAGACGATCCGTCATTTAGAAAAGGAATTGATGATTTACCAGAAGTACCAATAATTTTAAGCGAATGGACAGATATAAAACCCGAAAATGTACAACGAATGTTACGTAATGCAAACGATTGGGCAGCTATTAAAAAAGGAACAGTCCAAAGTTATTCTGAAGCCATAAAAGCTGGACATTTCAAAACAAAATTAGGTAATGAAATGAAACGAATGTTGGCAATGGATGTGAGTGATGTTTATTATGACAAATTTTTAATCAATGGAAAAAACGAAAGTCAACTTTCACAATTTAAATCTGGCGACAAAGTGCGTTTAAGAATTTCTAATGGTGGAGCTTCCTCATATTTTTGGTTAAGTTATGCAGGTGGAAAAATGACAGTTGTTGCAAATGATGGCAACGATGTTGAGCCTGTAGAAGTCGATAGGTTAATTATTGGAGTTTCTGAAACTTATGATGTTGTTGTTACAATTCCAAATGAAAATATTGCTTACGAATTTTTGGCAACTCCTGAAGATCGAACAAAATCAGCTTCCATTTATTTAGGAAATGGCAAAGTTCAGCTTACAAGTAGAATGCCAAAACTGAAATATTTTGAGGGAATGAAAATGATGAACGATATGATGAATATGGATGGAAGTATGGACGATATGGGAATGAATATGTCGTTTCAAAAAATGGATATGAATACGGTTATGTATCCTGAAATTACTGGAAATCCTGAAATGAAAATGGACAACAAAATGAACCATTCTAATCATTCGATGAACGTAAAACAAGACATTGTAACTCTAAATTATGGAATGTTGAAAGCACCGCATCCAACAACATTGCCAAAAGATGCACCTGTTAGAGAATTGCGTTTTGAATTGACTGGAAATATGAATCGTTACGTTTGGAGTATGGATAATAAAGTGCTTTCTGAAACTGATAAAATTCTAATTAAGAAAGGCGAAAATGTAAGAATTACGCTTTACAATGGCTCGATGATGCGACATCCAATGCATCTTCACGGTCACGATTTTAGAGCTTTAAATGGTCAAGGAGAATTTGCACCGCTAAAAAACGTTTTGGACATTATGCCAATGGAAACTGACACAATAGAATTTTTAGCAAATGCTGAAGGCGATTGGTTTTTCCATTGTCATATTTTATATCACATGATGGCTGGTATGAATCGAGTTTTTAGTTATGAAGAGCAAGCACCAAATCCATATCTGCCAAATAAAATATGGGCTTACAAAAAACTGCAATCGGAAAGCAATAAATTTCATTTTATGGCAGAAAATGACTTTGCAACCAATGGAAATGATGGAATGGTAATGTTCCATAATACACGTTGGAGTTTTGGGACAGAATGGCGATTAGGTTATAACGATGAACACGGATATGAAATGGAAACGCATATTGGAAGATATGTTGGGAAAAATCAATGGTTTATGCCATTTATTGGCTTTGATTGGCGATATAGAAATCAAAATGGCGAAGTTGAAAAAAACCTTTTTGGACAAACAAACACTAAAGACCAAAGAGCAGTTTTAAGTTTAGGAGCTAAATATACGTTACCAATGCTTGTGGAATTTCAAGGAGAAGTATTTATGGACGGAAATGTGAAATTTCAGTTAATGCGAGAGGACATTCCTATTTCGCCAAGATTGAGATGGGCTTTTATGGTAAATACGGACAGAGAATATATGACTGGTTTTAAATATATTACTACAAGGAATTTAGGAATTTCAACACATTACGA
>CAXICE010000188.1:0-3490 GCA_964022045.1 uncultured Polaribacter sp.
TATGAGAATTTAGGAACAAATTCTAATTTTTACGAAGTTTTAAAATCGCATCCACAAATTGGTGCAGTGCAAGCATCGCAGGCATCAAAACAAGTTTTAACCTATTGGGGAGATCAAACAATTATTGAAGCACCAGCTTATATTGGCGCTATTTTAGTATTCTTATTTTTATTGGGCGCATTTTTAGTAAAAGGCACTTTAAAAAAATGGTTGGTTGCCGCAACTATCTTTTCAATTGTGTTAAGTTGGGGTAAAAACTTTGAAATTATCACCAATTTATTTATTGATTATGTTCCGTTATATAACAAATTTAGAGCGGTTTCTTCGATACAAGTTATTGCAGAAATTTGCATTCCGTTATTAGGAGTTTTAGCATTAAAAGAGTTCTTTTCTAAAAATATTTCTTCGGATGAAAAACTAAATGCATTAAAGAAATCAATGTATATTTTAGGCGGACTTTTATTAGTTTTTATTCTTTTTGGCTCTAGTTTATTTGCTTTTGAAGGATTTAGAGATAACAATTATCAGCAAATTCCTGGTTTATTAGAGGCATTAATTGCTGACAGAAAATCAATGTTATTTCAAGATAGTTTACGCTCTTTAGCATTGATATTACTTTCTGCTGCAATTTTATGGTTTTTCCTTAAAAATAAGGTGAATCAAACCAAAGCGATTATTGGATTTGCAATTTTAATTTTGTTTGATTTAATTTCTGTAAACTTAAAATATGTAAATAATGATTCTTTTGAAAAAGCAAGGAATATTGAAAAGCCATTTCAATTAAATGAGATTGATAAACAAATATTAAAAGATAAAAGTTATTACAGAGTTGCCAATTTTCCGAGTCCGTTGCAAGATGGAAGAACGTCGTATTTTCATAATTCAATTGGTGGTTATCACGCAGCAAAAATGGGACGTTATCAAGAATTGTTCGATTATCAAATTGCAAAAAATAACATGGAAGTGTTAAACATGTTAAACACTAAATATTTTATCATTCCTAATCAACAAGGGCAAACAAGAGCACAGATAAATCCGGAAGCAAACGGAGCAGCTTGGTTTGTTTCTGATTTGAAAAAAGTTAATTCTGCAGATGATGAAATAATGGCTTTAGATAGTTTGAAAACTAAAAATGAAGCGGTAATTAATGCTAGTAAATTTGATGTTAAAAATAATTTTGAGAAAGATTCTTTAGCAACAATAAAGTTGATAAATTACGATGTAACTACATTAACTTATGAATCTAATTCAACAAAAAATCAGTTTGCTGTATTTTCAGAAATCTATTATAAAGATGGTTGGAATGCTTATGTTGATGGAGAATTAAAACCACATTTTAGAGTGAATTATGTGTTGCGTGGAATGGAAGTTCCTGCAGGAAAACACACAATTGAATTCAAATTTGAACCAACAGTTATTAAAAACGGAAATACAATTACTTTAACGTCTTATTTCTTGTTATTGATAATTCCGATAGGATGGTTTTTTTACGGAAAAAAGAAAAAATAAAGTTACTTTATGAACATAGGAATGTTATTGAACGGAAATTATCCTGCGGATATAAGAGTTCGAAAAGAAGCTGAAACTTTAGTAGAAAATAACCATTCAGTTTTTGTTTTATGTAAAAGAAATCCTGGTGAAAAAGTATATGAAGTTGTAAATAATGTACAAGTAATTCGTAAAATAGAATATAAGAACTTAAAACATGAAGGGATCATAGACGTTATAGCTTCGGTAAGCTTTATGCATCCTTTTTTTAAAAAAGAATTACCTTATTTTATCAAGGAAAATAAAATTGAAGTTTTGCATGTGCATGATTTGCCATTAGCAAAAACCGCTTTTTTGGCTGCAAGAAAATATCATTTAAAAACCGTTTTAGATTTACACGAAAATTATCCAGCCGCTTTAATGACTTGGTTTTCTTGGCGTAAAAACCCAGTAATTAGATTAAAAAACAATTTGTTTTTTAGTTATAATCGTTGGAGAAAATACGAAGCAAGAATTATTAAAAAGTTTGATATTTTAATTGCTGTTGTTGATGAAATGAAAGAACGTTTAATTGAACAACATAAGGTTTCTGAAAATAATATTGTGATTGTCCCAAATTCTGAAAAAAAAGAATTTATCAATAATTTTGACGATTCTGCTGTCAATTATTTTGCAGATTTAAAAGATAGATTTATCATTTCTTATGTTGGCGGATTTGGACCGCACAGAGGTTTGCACACAGCAATTTTAGGAATGAAAGAAGTTTCTAAGAAAATTCCGAATGCATTATTAGTATTGGTTGGTCCAGCAAATAATGATGTAAGAAATCATTTGCAAAACATCGTCAATCAAAATAATTTACAAGATTTTGTAGAAATTAGAGGAAGAGAACCGTTTGAAAATGTGGTAAACATTATGAAGAATTCTTCGACAAATATTATTCCGCATATTTCTAACGAACACACAGAAAGTGCTGTTCCGCATAAGTTTTTTCAAATTTTATTATCAGGAAAACCATTGTTAGTTTCAGATTGTGCGCCAATGAAAAGATTGGTAAATCAATTTGAAATAGGAACATTTTTTGAATCAGAAAACCCAGAAAGTTTTGCAAATTCAGTTTTAGAAATCCATTCAAATTATGATGTTGCGCTAGAAAAAGCATCAAAAGGAAATAATGAATCGTTAAATGGTGAGTTGAATTGGGAATTTACTTCGAAAAACTTAGTACATTTATACGATAACTTAAATAATTGAAAGTACTAATTGTTACATATTATTGGCCGCCAGCTGGTGGATCTGGAGTGCAACGTTGGTTGAAATTTGTAAAATATTTACAAGATTTTGGAATTGAACCTGTTGTTTATACAGTTGATAATCCAAAATATCCAATTTTAGATGCTTCATTAGAAAATGAGATTCCAAATAATATTGCCGTTTTAAAACAACCAATTTGGGAACCCAATAATATTTTATCACTTTTTAAAAAGAAAAAAACGCAACAATCTGCTGGTTTTTTAAATCCGAATCCAACTTTTGCAGGAAAAATATTACAATATATTAGAGCAAATTATTTTATTCCGGATGCCCGTAAATTTTGGGTAAAACCATCTGTAAAATATTTAAAATCATATTTATCAGAAAATAAAATGGATGCAATTATTACTTCTGGTCCGCCACATAGTTTGCATTTAATCGGTTTAGAATTGCAAAAAGAATTGAATATAAAATGGATTTCTGATTTTAGAGATCCGTGGACAGAAATTGATTATTTTGAACAATTGCCATTGACAAAAAAGTCTATTCAAGTTCATCAAAAATTAGAACGAAAAGTAGTTGAGAAATCAGATGCAGTTTTGGTTGTTGGAAAAACAATGAAAGAAAATTTTAGTAAATTTTCTAAAAAGATTTATGTAGTTACCAATGGTTTTGATAATGAAATCAATTCAGAAGAAAATAAACTTGATGCAAAATTTACAATTACACATGTTGGATTGATGAATGC
>CAXICE010000189.1:0-3489 GCA_964022045.1 uncultured Polaribacter sp.
TCCATCAACTTTTAACCAACTACCCTCTCGTAAACCGATAACAGAAGTTTCGTTATAAACATGATATTCTTTAATTCGTGTCTCTCGAGTTTCACCCATATGTGTTGAACCTTCAATAGGATCTAAATAATGCGCATTTATATTAAAAGGAACAAATTCCAACGTTTTAAAACTTGGTGGATATACAATTGGCATATCGTTGGTATTCATCATAGAAACGCCACAAATATTACTTCCTGCGCTGGTTCCTAAATAAGGCGTCCCGTTTTCTACAACTTCTTTTAAAACATCAAAAATATTGTTTTTATAAATTTGGTTGACCAACTCAAATGTATTTCCTCCACCAGTAAAAATTCCTTCAGCATTTTTTATTGCTTTCATTGGATTATCGAACTCATGAATTCCCTTTACATCAATATTTATAGTTGTAAAAGCTGCTTTTGCTTTTGCTGTATATTCGTTATATGAAATTCCGCTTGGTCTAGCATACGGAATAAATAGCAAAGTTTTAACATTTTTAAAATGGACAGAAAGTGTTGGTAAAAGATATTCTAGATAACCACTATTATGAATGGTTGATGTACTGGCAACAATGAGTTTTTTCATATTTCAAAAATAACGAAACTAAATGTACTCAACCTAAAAACAAGGGAGGAATTTGATTTTTTAGCATTTCTCTTTAACAAAAATTTACAAGTGCTTTAATATAGTTTTAAGAAGCTTGTCGGTTTTCTTTGTGATGATGAAAAACGGAGCTTTACTTATTTTCTTAATCGGGTTTTTACATTTGAGTTACTCTCAAGAAAAAAAATCGAGTATTATTTATGGAACGATAATGATCGATTCAATTCCGTTAGAAAACGCACATGTTATTAACAAAAATACATCAATTGGTGTTACTACTAATATTAAAGGGCGATTTAAGATTAGAGTTGCAAAAAATGACACACTTTTTATTTCTCACATCAACATAAAAAACAAAGAGATAACCATTACAGAAAAGATTCTTGCCACAAAAAGAGCTTTTATTTATACAGCATCTGCAGTAACAATTTTAAAAGAAGTGGCAATAAAAAAAAGAAGAAGTATTTTTTATGTTGATCCTCAAATAATGCCAAAACATTTAGTAAATGCAACAACTTTAAAATTACCGTACGCAAACACAATTGCTAAAAAAAATACACGGATAACTAAACTTACTTTTACAAGTGCAGCTGTAGATTTAGATAATTTATTGAATTTTTTTAATGGAAGAACTAAAAGAGTAAAAAAACTAAAAGCATTAAGAAAATCTGATGCTGAATTGGCAGAAATAAGAAATAGTCTTTCTGATTTCTTTTTTGAAAAACAGTTAAAAATAAAGAAAGCGTATATCAATCAATTTTTAAATTACTGTTTGACTAAAAATATTGTTCAACAATTTAAAAAAGGAAATCAATTAAAACTTACAGAAACTTTAATCAGAGAAAGCAAAAAATTTCCTCATAAAAAAATCAATCAAGAAACTTTACTAACCAAAGCTAATTAATTACATTTCTATATGGAAAAAAAACTGCTCTCACTTTTTTTCTTTCTACTCTATTTTCAATTTTCTTTTTCACAAGAAAAAAGAATTGAAATGAATGGTGTGGTCATAAATCAATCTTCAAAAGGACTTATCAATTCTCATATCGTTAACTTATCAACTAACGAAGGAACTGTTTCTGATGACAACGGTAAATTTACTATTCATGCTAAAAAAGGCGATTGGATTCAGATTTCAAATATTCAGTTTTTAGACAAAAAAATTAAAGTAACAAACGGCAGTTTTAATGCACGTTTCCTTAGAGTTTATCTTTTACCAAAAACAAACTTATTAGAAGAGGTAGAAATAAAAAAGAAATTAAATGGTGATCTTATTCATGATAGGATCAATAAAGAAAAAGATACTATCAAAGATCAAATGAAAAGTATTGTTGACTATATCATGGGTCTTGGTTTTGAAAATATTATGAAAATGGGAATTGGTAAAGATGAACGCCATTTACAAAAACCAACAGTTAAACCAGGACAATTACCAGGTTTTAAAGGTGTTGGTGGAAGTGCTTTAATTCCGTATGCAGACTTAAAGAAAAAAAGAGCCGATAGAAAATTTATCAGTTTTAAAGAAAAATTACCAAAAGAGTTAAAGAAAATATTTGGAGAACATTTCTTTTTTGAAAAACTAAAAATCCCAAAAGATAAATATTATCATTTTATAGATTATTGTACACCATTGGGAATTGAACAATTGTATAGAAACAAAAAACATCTTGATATTCTTAAAATTTTGTTAAAAGCAGGTGAATCATATCTTCTTATCTTAGAAAAAAACAAATAATTTGTTTTACAAGGTTTAATTGTTGAAATTTACATACAATTATTTCTTAATGAGAACAAAAAAGCTATTGCTATTCCTATTAATAGTACCACTTTTTGCTTTTACAGCACATAAATATTATTTGAGTTTAACTCAGATCGAGTACAATTCTAAAAATAAATCTGTAGAAATTATCATTAATGTATTTATTGATGACATAGAAACTGCCTTAAATAAAATTCACAATAAAAGGTTTGTTTTAGACACCAAAAAAGAACCAAAAGATTCTGACACCTATTTTTTTGAATACTTAAAAAAGCATGTACAATTTAAGTTTGATAACAAATCGTACAATTTTAATTACATAGGAAAAGAATATGATGGTGATGTTGTTTTCTTTTATCTAGAAATAAAAGATGTACCTTCACCTAAGGAAATTGACATAAACAATACCATTTTACTAGAACATTTTCCAACACAGCAAAATTTAGTAAAATCTAAAGTCAATAAAAAACATAAAAGTGTTTTATTAACCAAAAAAGAACAGTCAGGCATATTAAAATATTATTAACTAATTCAACAAAACCCAACATTATGAAGAAAATCGGTTTACTAGCACTCTCACTAGTATTTGTTGCAACATCTTCTTTTGCACAGCAAAGGAAAACGCAACAAGGACACACAAATCAGAACAAGTTTAAGCAACTTGATTTAGCTACTCCAAACAGTCAAAGAACGGCTTCTGGAGCACCTGGCGTTAAGTATACGCAACAGAAAGTAGATTACGTTATGGACATTGTTTTAGATGACGAAAACCAGAGAATTACTGGTAATGAAACCATTACGTATCACAATAATTCTACTGATAATTTAACGTATTTATGGTTACAGTTAGATCAAAATATGCGTGCTGCAGATTCTAAAAGTCCAGATATTGCTACAGATAGAATGCCAAGAAGGACTTCTAAAGATCGTTTTAACAAAACCTATAACGACAAACCTTTTGAAGGTGGACACAACATTACTAGCGTTACAAATATTGATGGAAGTAAATTATCTTACACAATCAACCAAACAATGATGCGTATTAATTTACCAAAACCTTTAGCTTCTGGCGAAACATTTAAATTTAAAGTTTCTTGGTGGTACAA
>CAXICE010000190.1:0-3480 GCA_964022045.1 uncultured Polaribacter sp.
CAGCAAACTTATCTAATCGATAATTATTTTACAATTTTAGTACTTTGCAGCGCATTAATGCCAATCGGAATTCTAGGAATTCTTATAAGAACTATTACTAATTATTCCACTCAGCCAAAATCTCTTTAGCAAATTCGTCACATTGTGAAAAAGTTTCTTTAATATGATCAAAAGTTGTGCTTGGGTTTATCAAACACATTCTTAAAACCACTTGATTTTGTAAAATTGTAGTTACTAATAAGGCTTCTTTAGAATTGGTAACTCTTCTAGATATTTCTTGATTTAGTTTATCTAATTTAGGTTCAGGTAAATTTAATCCGATTGGGTTATATCTGTAGTTAATTACAGCCAATGTTGCTGGAGAAATAACTTCCCAATTTTTACTTTTACGCAACATTTCTTCCGTTTGTTCTGCCAAATCAATATTATAAGTTACCGCTTTTTTAAATGCATCTAAACCATATGTTTTAATTGACATATAAAATTTTAAAGCTCTAAAACGTCTTGTTAATTGAATTCCATAATCGTAAAAATTAATTTCAGATTCATTTCCTTCAATATCTCTTAAGTATTCTGGCTTTTCAGAAAAAGTATTGCTTAACCAAGATGAATCTTTTACCAATAAACATCCTATTTCGTAAGGTTGATAAAACCATTTATGCGGATCTACCGTTAAAGAATCTGCACGTTCAATTCCTCTTAAAACTCTGCTTCCTTTTTTAGATAAAATTGCTGCACCACCGTAAGCACCATCAACATGCATCCAAAGATTTTCTTTTTCACAAATATCTGCTATGTCATCTAAAGGATCTACAGTTCCTGTATTTGTTGTTCCTGCAGAAGCAATAATACAAAATGGTTGATTGCCTTCTAGCCTATCTTTTGCAATGGCATTTTTTAATTTATTAAAACTAATTTTAAACTCTAAATCGGTCGGAATAATTCTTATTTGTTCTTTCTTAAAACCTAAAACTCGAATCGCTTTTATGTTTGATGAATGCGCTTGATCTGACAAATAAATAATTGCTTTAGAGAAATCATCTCCACATTTTATTCTACGTGCAGTAACCAACGCCGTTAAATTAGCCATTGAACCACCGCTTGTAAAAATTCCACCACCTTTCTGAACAGGAAAATTAAACATTTTTAACAACCAATTCATGGTTACAATTTCCAATTCTGCTGCTGCTGGAGAAACAATCCATCCGCCAGAAAAAATATTAAAACCTGTTGCTAAAGTATCTGCTAACGTGCTAATAAAATTGCTTGGTCCAGGAACAAATGAAAACGATTTTGGATGTGTTGTTAAATTACTATGTGGAATTACATTTTCCATCACAAAATCTAACACTTCATCAGCTGGCATTGATTTATCTGGTGCTTCTTGTAAAAATAGATCATCCATTTGTGCTCTAGAAGCAGATGTAACTGGCTTCTGAGAATCAATGGTGTTATAATGTTCTACAATTAAATCTATGATTTTATAACCATAGTTTTTCATTTCTTCTTTGGATAATTCGAATGGCGAATTCATTACTTTAATATTTTCTGCAAAAATACGTCAACTTAGACAGTTTCTTATGATTAAAATCATAATTTTTAATTGAAATAAAAACCAACTCTGTATCGAATTTAAAACAATCAGAAATGAATTATATAGAAACAAAAACGGTAGCAAATTATGTAACTGAAAACATAAAAACTGCACATATTTTCAAAAAACATGGAATCGATTTTTGCTGTGGTGGCGGTATTTCTATTGAAAAAGCTTGCGAAAAAAACAATGTAGATTTTGAAACGCTAATTACAGATTTAAATCAATTAGAAAACAACACTTCTTCTCATAACAATTTTAATAATTGGGGATTAGATTTTTTAATTAATTTTATTGTAAACACGCATCATAAATATGTAGAAGAAAACTTATCGCTGTTAAAACAATATGGAGATCGCGTTGCAAAAGTACACGGTCATCATTATTCTGAATTGTTAGAAATTAAAGAATTAATTCATGTTGTTGCAGGAGAATTAGCATCACACATGAAAAAAGAAGAATTGATTTTATTTCCATTTATCAAAAAACTTGTCATTGCTAAAAAAGAAGGAACAAAAGTAGAAATTCCAAATTTTGGTACTGTTGATAATCCAATTAAAATGATGGAAGAAGAACATGACAAAGCTGGAGATATTTTTAAAAGAATTTCTGAATTAACAAACACATACAAAACGCCAGAAGGCGCTTGTAATACTTTTAAAACTCTTTACGCTAAGTTAGAAGAGTTTGAAGATGATTTGCATCAACATGTGCATTTAGAAAACAATATTCTATTCCCTAAAGCAAAACAATTAGAAGCATCTTTATAACAGCTTTCTTCTTATACATCCTCTTTAGTTTCCCTAAAATTAAAGAGGATTTTTTATATAACAAATTTCACTTTTCTTTAATAAGAAGCCGTAATCTTTTCACTATTTTTGCTAAAAATCAGAACTCGATTGAAAAAAATTATTCTCTTTCTTTTAGTTTTTGTGTCTTTTGCTACTTTTTCGCAAAAAGCAAAAAAAATTCAAGTTATTTATGCTGGTTATAGTTCTGCTGATGAAGAGAAATATCCTGGCGCAACTATTTTAACTAAAGACTCAGAAAGATTGGTTACCATTTATCATGACGGCGCAATCTTAACCTGCCAACGTGCTATTTTATATAAAAAGCAAAATTTATTCAAAGCTTTTGGGAACGTGTTAATCAAACAAGGAGATACCATTACGCAAAAAAGTAAGTATGTAGATTATAACGGAAATACAAAAATGATGTTATCCTACGGAAATGTTGAGTTGAAAGATCCAAAAATGACATTAACAACTGATACATTAAACTTTGACAGAAAAAATCAGTTGTTATTTTACAAACACAATGCCACTATAAAAGACGAAACAAATACCTTAAAAAGCAAAGTTGGAAGATACTTTTTAGAAAATAAAAAGTTTACAGCAACAACAAAAGTTACCGTAACTAATCCTGAGCATGTTTTAGAATCGAATCATTTAGATTATTACACAGATTCTTCAATTGCGTATTTGTATGGTCCATCAACAATTACAGGTAAAGACAATACAATTTATACCGAAAAAGGTTTTTACAATACCAAAATAGAAGTTTCTCATTTTGTAAAAAAATCAAAAATATTTTTTAAAGACAAAACCATTGAAGGCGATAGTTTGTATTACGATCGGTTTAAAGGATTTGCATCTGCAACCAAAAACATAAAATTTATTGATACAATTCAGAATTTTATAGCAAAAGGAAATTATGCCGAATTTTTTGAGTTGAAAGATTCTACTTTTATTGTTGATAAAGCAGTGGCTATTTCATTGATAGAGAAAGATTCTTTGTACATTCATGGTGATACATTATTAGTAACTGGAAAACCAGAAAAGCGAATTATGCGTATTTTTAATGATGTAAAAATCTTTAAGGAAGAC
>CAXICE010000191.1:0-3472 GCA_964022045.1 uncultured Polaribacter sp.
TGGTAAAAAATTGCTTGTTATTTATAGATAATTCTGGCATTGTGAATTTATTTAATTTTAGTTTTAAGTTTTTCAATCATCTCTTTAGAAGACTCCATAAAAGGGTCTAAATCTAAGGCTTTCTTATAGAATTTCAACGATTTTTTATAATCTCTTTTTGCAAAATACACTTCTCCTAGACTATCCCAAAGGTTTGCATCTTCTGGAAAAAGCTTCGCATTTAACTCAAAAAACTTCAAAGCTTCATCTACATTTCCCTCTTCTAGAAAAACATATCCAATTCCGTTTAAAATCAATCCTTTTGGGTCTCCAGGATGAAAATTATCTATCAAACTATAAAAATTGTCTTCAACAGATTTTATTCCGTGTTTAACATAATGCTGATACACATTTTGATCTGCAGGTAATGAAGGAGTTTTTGGCTCTTCTCCTCTTACCAATGCTAGAATGCCTGTTCCTAAACGTTCTGCAACGGGTTCATCCATATTTGCAAAAACAATGATGCTAATTTTATCTCTTAACACTTCGTAATAAGCTGTGTTTGTACCAGGGAAACCACCTGCCATAAAAGAAGCTTTTCCGTTCGTTCTATTCTTTACATTGCTTCCAAAAAAAACAGGATTATTTTTAATTGATTTACTTAATAGTTTTGATCCATAGAAATACTCATTATAAAACTTTACAATATCTCTTGGGGTAGATTGAAAACCACCATCAGGATTTGGTACTTCTGTAAAGCTAAGATTTGTAGAAAGCTTTCCTTTCATGTTTTTATAATAACCAACAGTTCTGTTAGGTACTAAATGTTTATCAACAACATAAGTCTCTGTTAAACCTAAGGGTGTTATAATACGATCAACTACATTTTGGTGATAGGTTTTTCCTGTTATTTTTTCAATGATCGCTCCTAATAAAACATATCCAGAATTACTATATTTTTGTTTTGTGCCAGGTTCAAAATGCAGTCTTGTTTTTTTAATTCTCTTTACCAAAGCCGGAATTCTTTTTTGATCTATATGTAGTTTCTCAAAATCAGGTCCCCAATATTGTGAAAAGCCAGATTTATGTTTTAATAAATGCATAATGGTAATTTTTGAAGCGGCTTCTTTTGGAAAACCCAAAATATACTTACCAAGAGTATCATTCATTTTAAGTTTTCTCTCCTCTAACAATTGTAAAATTACTGTCTTCGTAAACGATTTATTCATAGAACCAATATCAAACTTAGAAGTAATCGTGTTTTTTTCTTTCGTTTCTCTATTTGCTAAACCAAAGGCTTTATGATACTTTTCATTCCCATTCTCTGCAATCAATACAATTCCAGAAAAAATATCTAAATCTTGGTATTGCTTTACCAAGCTATCTACTCTTTCTGTTAATGTATCTATTCCTTTAATTTTTGACTCTTTGATTGTTTTACAACCAACAAACATTATAGTTGTTACAACAAGAGTAAACACTGTTTTTTTCATGATATCTTCTTTTTAGTTTATGAAATGAATTCTTTTTACAATGCAAATAAAGTATGTTATACACTATTAAAAAGAAAGATGTTATGTGAACCGATTATTTAGTTACAAACCATAAAAGAAATGATACTTATATTAAAAATTTTATTTCATACCATAAAAACACTTGTTGATACCATTATCAATTAAGTACTATCTAGAAAGACTATCTTAGCTAAATGAAAAAAAAGATTCTCTTTGTAGCAATGCATTTGCTATTTTGGTTATTTACTTCTTGGTTAATAGTTGCTTCTTTTTCTATAACAGAACACCTAGTCACTAATAATAATGGTATTATTACTGAAGATGTCAACAGAAGTGATGAATTGATTTGGTTTTTTATAATCGGACAGCCATTTTTTGCACTTTATTTTTATGCTCAGTTATTTCTAACAAAAAAACTAGTAAGACTTGGAAGAATAAAAGAGATGATTTTAAAAACGATACTTCTATTAATCGTATTTTATCTAACATATTTCTTGATTGTATATTTCTTGTTCATTGATCAAATACATATCATATTATTCCCTTCTCTTTGGTACGGAATCTTTTTATTTTACTTTATTATCGCTATTGCTTATGGTTTTATTGATGCATGGAATTATACAGAAAAGAAAAAGAAACAGTTAGAAATCAATAATAAAGAAGCGCAATTAAATTTATTAAGAGCGCAGTTACATCCTCATTTTTTGTTTAATACTTTAAACAATTTATTAGCAATGGTAGATCAAATTCAAAACCCTAAACTAACCCAAAGCATCGAAACTTTATCTAGTTTATTAAGATATGTTGTATATGAAAACCAAGAACCTAAAGTAACCCTTGGCAAAGAAATACAATTTATTAAAGACTTTGCAGCATTGCATTTATTGCGTTATGAAGAAAATGAAATCGATTTTAAATTAACAATTGCTGGTAATTATAATCAACAATTAATAGAAATGGGTATGGTGTTAAGTTTTGTTGAAAATGCCTTTAAACACGGATTGCAACCAGAAACACCATCTTTTGTTTATATTGCTATAAATATGGAGAAACCTAATGAAGTATCTTTTACCATTACCAACTCCATTCACTCACAAAAAATAATATTTGAAAAAGGAGGTTATGGATTGCAGGCAACTAAAGATCGATTGTCTTTAGCATATCCAAATTCTCATCAATTAGAAATTGAACACAATAAACATCAATATACTGTGAGCTTAAAATTAAACACACTATGAAAGTACTAATAATTGATGATGAGCCTAATGCAATAAAACTACTTAGCTCTTATTTAACTCATTTTTCTAACTTTGAATTAGTTGCTACATTTAGAAATGGACTAAAAGCATTAGAGTTTTTAAATTCAAACACTGTTGATGTTGTATTTTTAGATATTAACATGCCGCATTTAAGCGGACTTTCTTTATCTAAAATGCTACCCAAAGAAACGGCTATTATTTTTACAACTGCATACTCAGAACATGCTGTAGAAAGTTATAATGTAAATACTGTAGATTATTTATTAAAACCAATTAGCTTAGAACGCTTTACCAAAGCAATACATAAGTTAATTACAAAAGAAACACCAAAGAGTAAAACAAACAATTCTATTTTTATTAAAAGTGGTACTCAAACACATCAAGTACGTATCTCTGAAATTAAATACTTACAAAAAGATGGAAACTATATGGATTATCAACTTGAAAAAAATAAAATAATGGCTAGAGAAAGCATTGCTGATGCTTTATCTGTTTTACCAGATAATTTTATTCAAGTTCATAAATCATTTATAGTAAATACAACAGCAATCAATTCTTTTACGAATGATACAATTATAATTGGTAACAATAAAATACCAATAGGCAATCAATATAAAACCCAACTTATAGATTTTTTTAAATAGACATCATTCTTAACACATTATAAATTTGAGATGTTTTCTTTATAAAAATAAAAACCCATTTATATAAATAAATGGG
>CAXICE010000192.1:0-3432 GCA_964022045.1 uncultured Polaribacter sp.
ACTTTAGTGACCATGAATCACAATTTATTTACATGTGAATTGATGGATAAAGTGATTTTAGATTGCACAAAGAACAACAGAGAACAAGCAAAAAACAGGTTCTTTTTACAAGATGATCCTGCAGCAGTTTTAATGCTAGAAGTTTCGGCAAATACCATTGAGGAAGCAGAAATTTTAGCGAATAATTTAATAGCAGATTTAGAAAAAAACAACTTCGGATATCACCATCCAAAAATATATGGAGATGATATTCAAAAAATATTTGCTCTCAGAAAAGCAGGTTTAGGCTTGTTAGGAAATATGATTGGCGATAAAAAGGCAGTTGCTTGTATTGAAGATACCGCGGTTGCTTTAGAAGATTTACCAAATTATATTGAAGACTTCACCAAAATTCTAGACGAATATCAGCAAGAAGCGGTGTATTATGCACATGCTGGCGCTGGCGAAATTCATTTACGTCCTATTTTAAATTTAAAGAAAAAAGAAGATGTGGTTTTGTTTCGAAAAATTACAACTGAAACAGCAAAATTAGTCAAGAAATACAACGGTTCTTTTAGTGGCGAACATGGCGACGGAATTGTACGCGCAGAATTTATTCCGTTAATGATTGGTGAAGAAAACTATCAGTTATTAAGAAGAATTAAGAAAACTTTTGATCCAAACAATGTTTTTAATAAAGGAAAAATTACAGATGCTTTTCCGATGGATTCTAGTTTGCGCTACGAAATTGACCGAGAAGAACCAGTTATAAAAACCATTCAAGATTTTTCTGAAAGTGAAGGAATTTTAAAATTAGCCGAAAAATGTAATGGTTCTGGTGATTGTAGAAAATCTGCTGAAGCAGGCGGAACGATGTGCCCGAGTTACAGAGCCACCAAAAACGAAAAAGACACCACACGAGCAAGAGCAAACACACTAAGAGAATTCTTGACCAACTCTGAAAAACCAAACAGGTTTGATCATAAAGAGCTAAAAGAAGTTTTTGATTTGTGTTTAAGCTGTAAAGCATGCGCTAGTGAATGTCCAAGTAATGTTGATGTTGCTGCGTTAAAAGCAGAATTTTTATATCAATATCAAGAAACCAACGGATACTCTTTTAGAAGTAAATTGTTTGCCAATAATGTAAAGTATAATAAGTTAGGAAGCCTCGCTCCTACACTAACCAATGCGTTATTAAATACTTGGTTGGCAAAATCTGTAATGGGAATTGCACAAAAAAGAAGTGTTCCTAAATTAGCTTCAACAACTTTAGAGAATTGGAGTAAAAAACGAAATGCAAATTCTAACTTGTCATCTCGAGCGGAGTCGGGAGATCTAAAAAAAGTTTATTTATTCAATGATGAATTCACCAATTATTACGATGTTGAAATTGGGAAAGATGCAGTTTTTGTGTTAGAAAAATTGGGCTATTCAGTTGAAATCATTGAACATTCAGAAAGCGGACGAAGTTTTATTTCAAAAGGATTTTTAAAAGAAGTCAAACATGTTTGTAACGAAAATATTTCCGTTTTTAAAGATTTTATTTCAGATGAATCTCCTTTAATCGGAATTGAACCTTCAGCAATCTTAACTTTTAGAGATGAATATATCCGTTTGGCAGATGATAAAACATCCGCAGAAAAAATTGCAAAAAACACCTTTACTATTGAAGAGTTTTTAAACAACGAACATCTAAAAGAAAAAATTGACACTTCTTTATTTACATCAGAAAGTAAAACACTGAAGATTCATGGACATTGTCATCAAAAAGCATTGTCTAGCACATTCGCGAGTTTTAATATTCTAAATATTCCTGAAAATTATTCAGTAACTATATTAAATACTGGTTGTTGCGGAATGGCGGGAAGTTTTGGTTATGAAAAAGAACATTACGAATTAAGTATGCAAGTAGGTGAAGATACTTTGTTTTCGAAAGTAAGAAAATGTAGCTCAGAAACCGAGATAGTTGCAGCAGGAACAAGTTGTAGACATCAGATTTATGACGGAACAAAACATGTAGCAAAACATCCAATAACATTGTTAAAAGAAGCACTAATTTAAATTAATTGCAAAAAAAAATGTAATTTAGGAACCTTAATCAAAAAAAAATAAAGATGAAACACACAAAATTTCTAAAGAGTAAGTTCATAATTGGTATCATGTTAATCATGGTTACAGTTGGCTTAACATCAATGAAACCAGCTTCAGCTATTGATCCTTCTGGTATTTGGGATTATGAAGTTGAAACTCCACAAGGAAATATGACTGGTGAAATGACTATAAAAAAGTCTGATGGTAGTTTTACCGTTTCAATTGAAACTGAACAATTTGGAACATTAGAACTAGCAAATATTACATTAGAAGAAAACGAAATGACTGCTGATATAGATATGCAAGGTGCAACTGTTGAATTTTCTTTTGAATTTGATGGAGACGCAATGAAAGGTTCAATTGCAACTCCAGATGGAGATATGGACATTACTGCAAAGAAACGATCGAAATAGTTTTACTATTAATAATATTAAAAGCAGGTTGAGTATTAAAACTTTAACCTGCTTTTTTTTTCAAAAATTATTCGTGTATGATTTTGTACATTTAAACTCTAATCATTTCTATTTTGTCTAAACAATCTAAGATTACTTCGATGTTTGCCCTAATTATTGCGGGCGAAGCTATATTCTTATTACCATTTATTTTAATGCGTGTTTTTAAACCAGTAATTAGAGAAGCATTTGTGATTTCCGATGCTCAAATTGGTGAAGCACAAGCTTTATATGGAATTACAGCGGTGATTTCTTATTTCTTTGGCGGATTCATTGCTGATAAATGGGAAGCTAGAAAATTGTTATCTGTTTCTTTAATTCTCACAGCAATTGGCGGATTTTGGATGACGATGATTCCGTCTATTTTCACCTTAAAAATATTATATGCTTTTTGGGGAGTTTCTACCATTTTGTTGTTTTGGGCAGCTTTGATAAAAGCAACTCGTCAATGGGGAAATGAACACAATCAAGGTTTATCGTTTGGATTATTAGACGGCGGAAGAGGATTTTTTGCCGCAACAATAGCATTATCTGGTGCTGCAATTTTAAGTTTCTTTTTTCCAGCAGGTTCAGTAGAAATCACTTTTGATGATAAAATACAAACCCTGCAATACATTATTGGAATCATTACAGGAGTTGTTTTTCTAGTCGCCATTTTAGTTTGGTTTGTTTTGCCAAAAGAGCAAGTAGAAAAAACAGACTCTAAAGAATTTCAATTCGATTTTAAACAAGCTTTAAGCTTAATGAAACAGAGAAAAGTAATTTATCATTCATTTATTATTTTGTGCGCTTATTGTTCTTATAAACTTACAGGAACTTACGGAACTTATGCTCGTGATGTTTGGAATTACACTTTAGAAGAATCAACCTATTTTGCAGTATTTATTCAATACATAAGACCAGTTGCAGC
>CAXICE010000193.1:0-3339 GCA_964022045.1 uncultured Polaribacter sp.
CTTTCTGTAGTGTAACTAAGAATATTTATATGTGATAATTTATTTTTCAAAACAGATTTTTATACTAAAACTTCTTGATTTATTTTCGCAAAAGCTTCTTGTAAATCTGTTTTTAAATCTTCTACATCTTCCAATCCAACAGACAATCTGATTAAATCTTCAGAAACGCCAGCACTTAATTGTTCTTCAGAATTTAATTGTTGATGCGTTGTACTTGCAGGGTGAATAATGAGTGATTTTGTATCTCCAATATTGGCTAATAATGAAAATAAATTAGTATTATCTGCAATTGATTTTGCAGCTTCAAAACCGCCTTTTACACCAAAAGTTACCAAACCACTTTGTCCTTTTGGCAAATAAGAATTCGCTAAAACTCTGTATTTATTACTCTCTAATCCTGGATAATTTACCCAAGCAACTTCCTTTTGATGCTCTAACCATTGCGCTAATTCTAATGCATTTTCACTATGCTTTTTTATTCTGATATCCAACGTTTCTAAACCTTGAATGATATTAAAAGCATTTGTTGGACTTAAAGCACCACCAAAATCACGCAATCCTTCTAAAATTAATTTAAATGTAAATGAAGCTGCCCCTAAAGTTTCATAATATTTTAAACCATGATAACCTTCAGAAGGCTCTGTAAATTCAGGGAATTTTCCGTTTGTCCAATCGAAATTTCCACCATCAACAATTGCGCCTCCTAAAGAATTTCCTTGTCCGCCAATGTATTTTGTTAATGAGTGAATTACAATGTTTGCGCCGTGTTCAATCGGGTTTAATAAAGCCGGAGTTGCAACAGTATTATCAACAATAAACGGAATTCTTGCTGCTTTTGCTTCTTTAGAAATTGCTTTTAAATCCAATACATCTAGCTTTGGATTCCCTAAAGATTCTACGAAAATAGCGCGTGTATTTTCTTGTACTGCATTTCCGAAATTTTCAGGATTAGAAGCATCAACAAATGTGGTGGTAATTCCTAATCTTGGCAAGGTAACTTTTAATAAATTGTACGTTCCGCCATACAAACTACTCGAAGCTACAATATGATCTCCCGCTTTTAAAAGTGTTAATAATCCAGTAGAAATTGCTGCGGTTCCAGAAGCAAAAACTACAGCACCAACTCCGCCTTCTAAAGCCGCTAATCTGTCTTGTAAAATTTGATTGGTTGGATTGTTTAATCTGGTGTAAATAAACCCTAATTCTTTTAATGAAAAAAGATTTGCTGCATGTTCAGAATCTTTAAAAACATACGATGTTGATTGATAAATTGGAACGGCTCTTGTTCCTGATGTTTGTGTTACATCGTGTCCTGCGTGCAACGCTTTGGTTGCGGTTTTTTGTGTACTCATTTTTCTTTTTTTGAGTTAATAAATAATTAAACCAAAAGTCAAATGCATCAATAAAATTGATGTACTTACTAGAAAAACGTTATAAAGAGATATGCGCAATTACCGACGGGTAATTACGTTTGAGTTATCTATCCAATTTCCTGATAAATGAATCTGAAATTAAGTAGAATTTAGCACCTTCTTTACTAAGTGTAAAGGGTTGCTAAGGCTTCATTGGGTCTAATCCCTCCGCCTTTCTTGATAACATTTCAATAAGCTATGAACTTTCTGAGTGCAAATATTCAGTAAGAAAAAATTAATATCCTAATTTATTTTTACTTTTTTTATTAAAACTATTTTTTAATTAGTTTTTAACTGTACATTTGCAGTCAATATTTCGAGGAAGATTTGAACTGATTGCAACCTCTATAAAAAAATGCTAAAACAGTAAATTTCTACTCTTTTAGCGACCAAGCAATCTTTTTTTACTTCTCATTACTCATTTAAAAAAGAAGAATACTATGTCATATTTATTTACCTCAGAAAGTGTTTCTGAAGGACACCCAGATAAAGTAGCAGATCAAATTTCTGATGCATTAATCGATAATTTTTTAGCGTTTGACAAAGACTCAAAAGTTGCTTGTGAAACATTAGTTACCACAGGTCAAGTTGTATTGGCTGGTGAAGTAAAATCAAAAACGTATTTAGACGTCCAAAAAATTGCACGTGATGTAATTAATAAAATTGGTTACACAAAAAGTGAGTACATGTTTGACGGAAGTTCTTGTGGTGTTTTCTCTGCAATTCATGAACAATCTCCAGATATTAATCAGGGGGTTGATAGAGCAAACAAAGAAGAACAAGGTGCTGGAGACCAAGGAATGATGTTTGGTTACGCAACAGATGAAACCGAAAACTATATGCCATTGGCATTAGAATTATCTCACAGATTATTAATCGAATTAGCTGAGTTAAGACGCGAAAATAAAGATATTACTTATTTGCGTCCAGATGCAAAAAGTCAAGTTACGATTGAGTATTCTGATGATAATGTTCCACAAAGAATTGATGCTATTGTAATCTCAACTCAACATGATGATTTTGACAAAAACGATGATGTAATGTTAACAAAAATCAAGAAAGATATTGTTGATATTTTAATTCCTAGAGTTGTTGCAAAACTTCCTGCTCATATTCAAAAATTATTCACTGATAATATTACATATCATATAAACCCAACTGGTGTTTTTGTTATTGGTGGACCTCATGGAGATACAGGATTAACAGGTCGTAAAATTATTGTTGATACTTATGGTGGAAAAGGCGCTCACGGTGGTGGAGCTTTCTCTGGAAAAGATCCATCTAAAGTGGATAGATCTGGAGCATATGCAACACGACATATTGCAAAAAACTTAGTTGCAGCTGGAGTTTGTAAAGAAGTTTTAGTACAAGTTTCTTATGCAATTGGTGTTGCAAAACCTACAAGCATTAATGTTGAAACATATGGAACATCTCCATTAAATTTAACTGATGGAGAAATTAGTAAAGTTGTAGAAAGCATTTTTGATATGCGCCCATATTTTATTGAACAACGCTTAAAATTAAGAACGCCAATTTATTCTGAAACTGCTGCTTATGGACACATGGGAAGAAATTCAGAAAAGAAAACGGTAACTTTTTCAAATCCAATGGGAGAAACAGTTTCGCAAGAAGTAGAAACATTTACTTGGGAAAAATTAGATTATGTAGATAAAGTAAAAGAAGCATTTGGTTTCTAAATTTCTTTATTTCAATTATAAAAAAAAACCTCAAACAAATTTGTTTGAGGTTTTTTTGTTTTATTTATCTAGAAACTATTTTTCAAACATTATTTTCCCGTTAATCATTGTTTTCAAAATAGATCCTGCTAAAATTTCTTTTGGATTTGCATTTAAAACATCAACATCCATAAAGGTTAAATCTGCCCATTTTCCAACTTCAATAGTTCCTGTTAGTTTTTCTTGTTTTG
>CAXICE010000194.1:0-3322 GCA_964022045.1 uncultured Polaribacter sp.
GGCTTGCTTTTACAATTAAGACTCATCCTTCATAATTGAATAGTGTTGAGTTTAATAAACTTATACTAACGTAGGCAGTGTATTTTAATGTTATTTTAAAGAACTTATCCTAAATGAGATTGTAACATTTCATTTAGTTCATTTATTTTTTCTAATGCTTTATCTGTACTCTCACTTTTATCAATTGACGATATTTCTAATTGTGATGCAAATCGCAATGCACACATTGCTAAAACATCTTGTTTGTCATTAACTGCATAATTTTGCTCGTATAAAGAAATTAAGTGATTAATGTTTCCTGCGGCTTTTCGCATACCTTCTTCTTCTTGTGTGTTTTTTACACTTAAAGGGTATGTTCTACCTGCAATTACTACATTAATTTTTAATTTACCTGACACTGTTAATGAACTTTTTTATTCGCTTAATTGAACAATACATTTATCGATTTCTCGAATTAAAGCATTTATCTTGAGTTTTGTTTCTCTTGTACTTTCGTTACTGCCATCAATAGTTTTTGCAATTTTTAGAAGTTGGTGTTTTTTAGTTTGGTCTTCTATGATTTGCAGATTCACATTTAATTGAGCTTGTAATTTACCCACATTTTGAAGAAGAATTTCGTTTTCTTCTTTTAAAAATTCATAATTTGCTAAAAGTGATTTTAACCTATCTTCTAGTAAATCAATTGCTTTTAAGGTTTTACTCATCAATTCTCTGAATCAAAACTATTTCAACAAAGTTAACATTCTGAATCTTAAAAGCCAAAAAAATAAACTCTTTTTAAATTATTATTTCTAAACTACTGTTATTTAGGATTCTAAAAAATTGACTTTTATCTGCTTTAATTTTTTCTTATTTTAGCTAAAAATTGACCTTTGAGAACAATATTCCTTTTATTAACAGTATTTACGACTACTTTATTTTTCGGGCAAAAAAAATATCCTACAAAGGATTTTAGAAATCCGTTAGGAATTAAAACTGTCTTAGCAGGAACTTTTGGTGAGCTTAGAAGCAATCATTTTCATGCAGGATTAGACATAAAAACCCAGCGTAAAGAAGGTTTTAAAGTATATGCAGCTGCAGATGGTTATGTTTCTAGAATTAAAGTAGCGCTTTGGGGTTACGGAAAAGTAATTTATATTATACATCCAAATGGCTATACAACTGTATATGCACATGTTAAAAAATTTGGAAAAGGCATTGAAGAGTTTGTAAAATCGATTCAGTATAAAAAAGAAAGCTACGAAACTGGAAATATTTTTCCGAAAAAAGGGCAAATTCCTATTAAAAAAGGACAAGTAATTGCGTATTCTGGAAGTACTGGCGGATTTGTAGCACCACATTTACATTACGAAATTAGAGATACCAAAACAGAAAAAATTATCAATCCATTTTTATTCGGATTAAAAGTAGAAGATACAATTTCGCCAACAATTAAAGGTTTGTTTGTGTATCCGTTAGCAGATTCATCACGAATAAATAAATCGATAAAAAAATCTTTACTAGCTTTTAAATCGATTGGAAAAAACGTTTATAAAACCAATAGAATTACCGCAAAAGGTCCGATTGGATTTGGATTACAAGTTTTTGACAGATTAAACGGCGCAAACAACAAAAACGGAATTTACAGTTTACAAATGAAAGTAAACGGACATAAAGTGTATCATCATGAAATGGAAACTTTTTCGTTTGCCACCAGTAAACACATCAATTTATTGATTGATTACGAGAATTACGCACGTTTTAAAAATAAATTTCAGAAAACCTTTAAAGACAAATCTAGCAAGTTAAAAATCTATAAATCGCTTTTAAATAATGGAGTAATCAACATTAAAAACGGATTTAACTACAACGTAGAAATTATTGCATCAGATTTTGCGGGAAACAAAACCACGATTAAAATTCCGATAAAAGGTGTACAAAGCAATGCTATATTTAGGCAAGCAAAAGATACAACTGCTTATAAAATTACAGCAAGTAAATTCAATAAATTTGAGAAGAATGGTGTAACAATTGCATTTCCAAAAAACACTTTTTACAATGATTTCTATTTAGATTTTAAAGTAGAAAATGACATCGCAATTATTCACAAACCAAGAATTCCGTTAGATAAAAGTTATACGTTAACTTTTGATGTTTCTAAATATTCTGAAGAAGAAAAACAACAACTATATATAGCCAATATCAACAATAAAAAATACCCTTCTCATCAAAATACTAGAAAGAAAGGAAACAAAGCTTATACTACAACAAAATCCTTAGGCAAATACACGTTGCTTTTTGATAAACAGAAACCTACAATAAATTTAAGAAGATTTAAAAGTGGTCAATGGATTTCAAAACACAGTAAAATTGTCGTCAAAATTGAAGATAGACAAACGGGTGTAAAGTCGTATAGAGCAACCTTAGATGGCGAATGGATTTTAATGGAATACGATTTAAAAAAGAAACAAATTGTGTACGATTTTAAAGACAAAAAATTGGTGGGCGCAAAACATCAATTAAAAATTGAAGTTGAAGATAATGTTGGAAATACGAATACGCTTAGTGCAACGTTCTATAAAAAAGAATAAATTAGCGTTTTAAATAAAATCACCTAAGTGAAAAGACTTTTTCTATCATTAATTCTAATCTTTCCTTTTGCGCTTCTTGCTCAAAATACTACAACTTTAAAAGGTGTTGTAACCAACAAACAAAATACGCCAATTAAAAATGTATCTATTAAATACAATAATAAAGGAACTGTTACTGACGCAAACGGATATTACGAACTTACTATTCCGGTTAGAAAAACCATAAGAGTTGTTTTTAGTCATGTTTCTTACATCAAACAAACTAAAAAAATGACTTTAAGAAGTAAAAGAATCCTTACCTACTCGCCTGTTTTAATTTCGCTTACCAAAGAATTAAACGAAGTTGTTATCAAAAACAACAGAAACAATGCAAAAGGAATCAAAACAATTGATGTTGCCAATGTAAAAAAATTACCTGGCGTAAATGCTGGTGTAGAAAATTTATTAATGACGATGCCTGGCGTTAATAATAACAATGAGTTAAGCACACAATACAATGTTAGAGGTGGAAATTTTGATGAAAACCTCGTTTATGTAAACGGAATTGAAGTGTACAGACCATTTTTAGTGCGTTCTGGACAGCAAGAAGGATTGAGTTTTATCAACTCAAATATGGTGCAAAACATTCATTTTTCTGCTGGCGGATTTCAAGCAAAATACGGCGATAAATTATCATCGGTTTTAGATATTACCTATAGAAAACCTACAACTTTTAAAACTCAAGTTGAATTAAGTTTGGTTGGCGGAAGCGC
>CAXICE010000195.1:0-3316 GCA_964022045.1 uncultured Polaribacter sp.
AGAATTGGAGAATACGGCGCAAAGGCTTTGTATTTTAAAAAGTCTTTGAGTAAGAAAATCTTAGCATTAAATCTTGTTGGAAATTTTTCTCAATTATTAATTACTATTGTTTTCGGATTAGTAGGTTGCGCATATTTATTTTTCAATTTTTCAATTGATGTTGATACCACAAAACTGATTTACATATTTATTTTTGCCATTTTTTTATTTCTGATTTTATGGTTCATTGACAAAAAAGAAATTACGATTAAAGGTTATTCATCAAAATCTCTTAAAAATTTCATTATTGATTTTTCTACAAAATCGATTCAAAAAATTATTTCATTTTCTATTTTAAGGTACTTAATTTTTTCGCATCAGTTTTATTTTTTATTGATACTTTTTAGTATCGAAATAAATTATCTAGATGCAATGATGTGCATTTTTTCAATGTATTTAATTGCATCAATAATTCCGATGCTATCTTTGTTTGATGTGGTTATAAAAGGCTCTGTTGCAATACTAATTTTTTCATTTTATCAGGTAAATAAATCAAGTGTTTTAGCAATTGTATTACTTATGTGGATTTTTAATTTTGTAATACCAAGCATTGTTGGGAGTTATTTTGTGCTTACTTTTAATACCAATAAATTAATTCAATCTAAACAATGATTTTAATTAGTGTTTTGTTTTATTGTTACATCATTTGCATTCTTGCTCTTGTATTTGGATTTAACAATGTAAAAGAATTCAAAAGCAAAACAATTGAAAATAAAATCGCTTTTTCGGTGGTTATTCCGTTTAGAAATGAAGCAAAAAACTTACCAAATCTATTGGAGTCAATTAGTCAGTTAACGTATTCTAATGAATTGGTTGAGTTTATTTTTGTTGATGACAATTCATCAGATAATTCGGTCGAAATTATCAATTCTTATTCTGAAAATCGTTCAGATATTACAATCATTAAAAATCAACGAACATCAAATTCACCAAAAAAAGATGCCATCTCAACAGCTATAAAGAATGCAAAAAACAGTTGGATTATTACAACAGATGCAGATTGTGTTTTACCAAAAAAATGGTTAAAAACAGTTGATGCTTTTATTCAGCAAAACAATTGTAACATGGTTGTTGCACCTGTTTCTTATAAAAGTAATTCAACCTTTTTAGAACAATTCCAATGGTTAGATTTTATGAGTTTACAAGCTACAACAATTGGAAGTTTTGGTTTAAAAATCGCGTTTTTGTCAAATGGCGCAAATTTTATTTATAAAAAAGACATTTTCAAAAAAGTAAATGGTTTTGAAAACAACAATACTATTGCCAGTGGCGATGATGTTTTTTTATTAGAAAAATTTTTAAATTTTGATAAACGAAAAGTCACCTATTTAAAATCTAGAGATGCAATGGTAACAACTTTTCCTGTAAATTCTGTTTCAGAATTGATACATCAACGAGTTCGTTGGGCTTCAAAAACAGCAAACTACAATTTACTAATTGGAAAGATAATTGGGCTTTTGGTCTTAGTTGGAAACGCGATTATAGCAATTTTACCTATTTTATTATTCTTTAAATTGTTGCCAGTTGAAACCTTTATTTCTTTCTTTTTAATAAAATTATTTTCAGATTATATTTTACTAGAAAGAATGTCAATTTTAGAAAATAAAAAAATTGATTTTATAACCTATTTAAAAAGCAGTATTTTATATCCGTATTTTACCTTATTCATTTTTATAAAATCTTTTTCCAGTAAATACAAATGGAAAAAAAGGACTTTTAAAAAATAATTTACGGCAATACTTTTGAAAGTATTGACTCTGCATTCATCCATAAATACACAACCACAATTAACAGAATAATAAAGACTACTCCTCTTTTTGGATTTGCTCTTTTTCTACCTCTTAATCTCCTAAATTTTATTTTTTTTTCTTCCATTTTGTTTGATTTAAACAATACGTTTAGTTCCTCTTAACATTTCTCTTTTTCCTGGCGGACCATCTGTTCGTTCTACCGAAAAACCAACTTCTTGCATAGCTCTTCTTACGCTTCCTTTAGCGGAATAAGTTACTATAATTCCGTTTATTTTTAATGCATTAAACATTTTTTTAAAAATTGTAGCTGTCCATAATTCTGGTTGATGTTCAGCTCCAAAAGCATCAAAATAAATAATATTAAACTGATTTACATCAACAATATCATTAAAGAATTGCTTTCTTTTTGTAAAAGAAAAATCAGAAGAAATATGATGTTTTTCTTCCCAAGTACAATTATGGATTTCATCAAATATTTCTTGTTGATTTTCTGCTTTCAATTCGGTTACATAATTCAGTTTTGCAACTTCATCTTTAGTAACAGGATACGCTTCTACTCCAATATAATCAATCGTTTTTTGATTTTTAATTGCCTCTAAAAAAGTGATAAAACAATTCAAACCTGTACCAAAACCAATCTCTAAAATTGAAATTTCCGACAAATCAATTCTATCAAATCCTTTCGCAATAAATACGTGTTTAGATTCTTGAATTGCTCCATGTGTAGAATGATAGTTTTCATTCCATTCTGGCAAATGAATCGTTGAAGATCCATCAGAAGTTATCACAATTTTTCTTTTCAAATTATTGAATCAACAATTTTTTTATTTTCGGAATCGGCCCAACGCACGTTGTTTGATGGCAAGCAATACAACTATTAATTGCAGTATTATGCTTGTTAATTAAAGATTCTTTTGTGGGCTCAAAAACCTCTTTCATATTTCTTAAATAGAAATCAGAAAATGCTTTAAAATCTGAGTTTCTATCAGTAGAATCGGTTAATTGTGCCGTATGAATTTTTAAAAACTCTTTCGGAAATTCTTTTGGTTGTTTCCCTTCTAAAATAAGTTGTTTGTTTTGTGCATTTGTTTCATACATCAACAACATTAAAGCAGCCATTTCTGACTGCTTGTAAAAGTTTCCCTTCGGTGTAATTTCTACTTTTTGTTCTTTTTTAGAATTGCATCCAATAAAAAGAATTATAGAAAAAAAAATAACAGCTTTCTTCATTATTTTTTCATTAAAACACCATCTGCTTCAAAAGCAAATTCTAATTTCGGTTTTGTAATTTTCGCGATTTCTTCTTTTGATTTCCCTGCATCTTCTGCATAATGCTTTAAATCTGCAACAGAAGTTTCTGTTACAAAAGCCTTACCATTTACAATTACTTCGCGGTCTTTAGCATCTAACGGCATAAAAAATCCGTAATCTTTAAAACGCACCATTGTTTGCGTTCCGTCTGCTAAATCTAATTTCATCCAACAACCTTTTTTAGAACAAACCTCATCAATTTTTGAAGCAAATTT
>CAXICE010000196.1:0-3308 GCA_964022045.1 uncultured Polaribacter sp.
AAAATAATTCACCCAAAATCTGATTTTGTGCTTCTTTATAAAAACGACATGTTGGTTGACAGTTTATTTTTAGACAAAGAAGATAAGTTTCTTGGTAGTTATAAAAATTTTGATGAAGGTTTTTATTACTTTATTCATGGTAATGAAAATCAATATATCTACATTGAGCCAAAAGACAGTATTTCTATACGTTTAAATACTTGGGATTTTGACGAAACTCTTGTTTTTAGTGGAAAAGGTGCTGATAAAAACAACATCTTAATTGATTGTTTTTTAGAGAATGAAAAAGAACGATTTAGTCATAACATTTTTTCTTTTTACAAATTAGAAGCGACAAAATTTAAAGCAAAAATAGATTCACTCTTAGCGTCAAGGCAAGATAAAATCGATTATTTTAAAGAAAGACAAACAGAAGAGCTTCCAGAAAACTATTCTAAAATATTAGAAGTTTTTGCTAAATACGCACTTTACACAAGGTTTGAAAGATATCCTTCAAGAAATAAAAACTTAAATAAATCAGCTGATTATCCAAAATTAGGTGCTGACTATTATTCATATCGAGAGAATATTGATTTAAACAATAGCGACTTAATGTATTTAACGTTTTACACACAATATATTGTAAACAGACTTCATAACAATGTTCATTCTCAAGGAATATCTAGTAAATCTAATGAATTTACAGTTGCTTTATTAAATACAATTAATGATAACATTACTAGCGAGAAAACAAAAAACACGTACTTAAGACAAATGGTTCTGAATGATTTTCTTGACAGATCTAGTTGCGACATTAATAAAGATGCATTTTACACATATTTTAAATTAAGTTCTGATATTGAAGATAAAAAAGAAGTTCAACGATTAATTAACGATACTAAAAAAATTCACGAAGGAACTAAATTACCAGCTTTTAATGTATTAAATTACAACAATTCTACACAAAGTATAACTAAGTTAACTAAAAATAAAAACAGTGTTATTTATCTTTGGAACCCAAAATATACAAGTGAAGAATATTTAGCTTCAAGAATTAAATATTTAACTACAAAATTTCCAAAATTGAATTTTATTGGTGTTAAAGTTTCTTCAAAAGAAAATCAAAACTATATAAAAGGAATTGATATTAAAACGCAATTTTATATCAATAACGATAACACGGCTAACGAGTTTTTAACTAGTAGATTAACAAGAACCTTATTAGTAAATAAGAAAGGTGTAATTGTTAATGGTTATGCATCCATAACAAGCTCAAAAATTAACAAACAACTTAAGGCGTTACAAAAAAACTAATTCTTAGTTCTACCTGCATTATTTATTGTACATTTGCACGTTTTTAATTTTAAGAATTAAAAATTTTAGATAGTGGTTACCCAGAATATAAGTAACTGATTCTAAAGCGATTTATAAACCGAGTTTACAGATACTGGCGTCTGTGAATTCACAATTGTTCACAGCATGTCAACATTTTTAGAGTTGGGGCTTAGAGAAGAAATCTCTAAAGCCTTAACAGATTTGGGTTATGAAAACCCTACAGTAATTCAAGAAAAAGCAATTCCACAAGTAATTGCATCTTCACAAGATTTAAAAGCTTTTGCACAAACCGGAACTGGTAAAACAGCCGCGTTTAGTTTACCTATTTTAGAACAAATAGATGTAAACAGTAAAGAAACACAAGCTATTATTTTATCACCAACAAGAGAATTAGCAGTTCAGATTGGAAAAAACATCCAAGAATTTGCAAAATATTTAAAAGGTGTAAAAGTTACTACCGTTTATGGTGGTGCAAATATTGATGAGCAAATAAGATCATTAAAAAAAGGTTCTCAAATTGTAGTTGGAACTCCTGGTAGAACAGTAGATTTAATTAAACGTAGAGCTTTAAAATTAGGAAACATTCGTTGGGTAGTTTTAGATGAAGCTGACGAAATGTTAAACATGGGTTTTAAAGATGAATTAGATAAAGTGTTGGATGCAACTCCGGTTGAAAAACAAACTTTGTTATTCTCTGCAACTTTTCCAAGAGAAGTAGAATCTATCGCTAGAAACTATATGGAAAATCCTATAGAAATTACTTCTGGTGAAAAGAACAAAGGTTCTGATGATGTTACTCACGAATATTATGTAGTAAACGAACGTACACGTTATCAAGCATTGAAAAGAATTGCAGATGTAAATACAGATATTTACGCAATTGTTTTTTGTAGAACTCGTAGAGAAACGCAAGAAGTTGCCAATAACTTAATTAAAGATGGTTATAGCGCAGATGCATTGCACGGAGATTTATCGCAAGCACAAAGAGATGGTGTTATGGATAAATTTAGAAAGAAAAGCATTCAGATTTTAGTAGCAACAGATGTTGCGGCGCGTGGTTTAGATGTTACTGAATTAACACACGTTATCAACCATAAATTACCAGATCAAATAGAAAACTACACACACAGATCTGGAAGAACTGGTAGAGCTGGTAAAAAAGGAATTTCGATTGCATTGGTAAACGGAAAAGAAAAAGGAAAATTACGTCCGATAGAAAGAATCATCAAGAAGAAATTTATCCAAGCGAATGTTCCTAGCGGAAAAGAAATTTGCCAAAATCAATTGATGCACTTAATTGACAAGGTTCAAAATGTAGAAGTAAATACAAAACAAATTGAAGAATTTTTACCAAGTATTTACGAAAAATTAGAAGGATTAGATAGAGAAGAATTGATTCAGAAATTTGTTTCTTTAGAATTCAACAACTTCTTATCTTATTACGAAAATGCAGCAGATTTAAACGATTTATCATCATCTAGAAGAGATAGAGATTCTAGAGATACTGGAAGAGGTAGACAAAGAGATGAAAACATGACGCGTTTCTTTATCAATATTGGTAGAAAAGACGATTTAAATCCTGCAAGATTAATTGGTTTAATTAACGACCAACGTATTACAGACAATATAGAAATTGGTGCTATTGATATTTTAGACACTTTTTCTTTCTTTGAATTAGACAAAAACTTTGAAGGACAAGCATTAAGCGCTTTTGAAGAAAACGAACCTGATTTTAACGGACGTGGCGTAAATATAGAAATTACTAAAAAAGAACGTTCTGGTGGCGGAAGAGGTCGTGGTGGAAACCGTGGCGGAAGAAGATCTCCAGGCGGAAAAAGCGATGGTGGTTTTGGTAGAAAACGTAGTTCTGAAGGTTCATCTTCTAGAAGAAGCGGTGGTGGTTCTAGTCACAGAGGAAGATCTAGCGACAGACCAGACAGAGCATCTAAAGATAAAAAAACTGGCGGTTTCGGAAGAAGACGTAGAGAAAGATA
>CAXICE010000197.1:0-3304 GCA_964022045.1 uncultured Polaribacter sp.
AAAGGCAAGGCAATTATTGATTATGATAAACTGATTTTGTACTTAAAAAAAGAAGGAATTTTTAAAAGAAAAAGGTTGACAACAACACAGGTTTCTGAAGTCCCTTTTTAACGTATTTTAAAGTATTGGTTTTATGTAACTGTAACATTTTTGTTATATCCTCGTCTCTTTAGTATAACATTAAAACAAAAAACATGAAATTAGTAGCACATCCACGAGTCATCGAAAGAGGAATTTTAACTTCTGCTTATAAGCAAGAAGTTAAACAGAACATTAGTGAAATGAAGAAGAAATCTTTGTTTCGTATTAAGTCTTCAATTTTAAACAGACACGACAAACTTCAAAGTCAAACCGGAACTGTTTTACAAGTATCACTTTTTGCCATTTTCTTGGTAGTTATCCTTTTTTAGAAAACAAAAAATCTCGCTTTCTAAATAAAAGCGAGATTTCAATTTTTTAATTAAAGTTACTAATTAACTTAGTACTTCTTTTATTCTTTTAATAGCTTCTTGTAATTGCGCAACCGATGCTGCATACGATAATCGCACACAATTTGGTGCGCCAAAAGCTTCTCCAGTTACAGTTGCAACATTTGCTTCTTCTAATAAAAACATAGAAAAATCATTGGCATTATTTATCACTTTTCCTTTGATCGTTTTGCCAAAGAAAGCAGAAATATCTGGAAAAACGTAAAATGCTCCTGGCGGAATATTTAGTTTAAATCCGTCTATTTTTCCTAATAAATCTAAGACCATATCTCTACGGTTTTTAAATTCATCAACCATAAACTGTACTTCGCTTGGATCTGCTAAAACTGCAGTAATTGCCGCTCTTTGTGCAATACAATTTGTGCCAGAAGTAATTTGTCCTTGCATTTTTGTACATGCTTTTGCAATCCATTCTGGAGCGCCAATATAGCCAACTCTCCAACCAGTCATAGCAAATGCTTTTGCCAATCCGTTTACAGTAATTGTTCTATCAAACATACTTTCTATTGCTGCAAAACTAAATGGTTTTTCGCCATAATTTATATGTTCGTAAATTTCATCCGATAAAATAAAAATCTGCGGATGTTTTTCTAGCACTTTTGCCAATGCTCTATATTCTTGTTCGCTATAAATTGTTCCGCTTGGATTATTTGGCGAATTAAAGAAAATCATTTTTGTTTTTGGCGTAATCGCTGCTTCTAATTGAGCTGGAGTTATTTTAAAATCGTTTTCAATTGAAGACGGAATTTCAATAAAATTTGCTTCACACAAAGTTGCAATAGCAGAATAACTAACCCAATATGGTGCTGGCAATAAAACGTCATCACCAGGATTTAATAAAACCTGTGCAATGTTTGCAATTGATTGTTTTGCGCCTGTAGAAACCACAATTTGTTTTGGGTTGTAATCTAAGTTGTTATCGCGCTTAAATTTTACACAAATTGCTTCTTTCAACTCTACATAACCATCAACTGGTGTGTACGAATTGTAATCTTGATTGATCGCTTCAATCGCAGCATTTTTAATAAACTCTGGCGTATTAAAATCTGGTTCTCCCAAACTTAAACTGATAATATCTTTTCCTGCAGTTTTTAATTCTCTTGCTTTTGCAGCCATTGCCAATGTTTGCGAAATTGGTAAGCTGTTTATTCTGTCTGATAAAGGATGTGACATTGTAAATAAAATTCGATTAGTTGGTTTTTTAAGCGACTACTTCTGGATGCTTTCCTAAAGTTCCTAAATGTCTAAAGTGCTCAATTATGGCTCTTCTTGTGGTTTTATATTCGTTGTATGGTAAATTAAATTCTTTGGTTGTGTCTTTTACAATTTTCGCTAATTTCTGATAATGAACATGAGAAATATGTGGAAAAATGTGATGCTCAACCTGATGATTTAATCCGCCAGTGTAAAAATTAACAATCCAATTGCTAGGCGCAAAATTAGACGTTGTATATAATTGATGCACTGCCCAAGTGTGTTCTAAATTTCCGTCTTTATCAGGAATTGGCATGGTTGTATTTGGTACAATATGTGCCAATTGAAACACCAAACTTAAAATCATTCCTGCTGTATAATGCATTACAAAAAATCCGATGAAAACTTTCCACCAAGCAATGTCTAAAACCAAAATTGGTAAGACAATCCAAAGTGAATAATAAATCAATTTAGAAACGATTAATTTGGTCCATTCTACTTTTGGATTTGGAAATTTACCGTACGATAATTTTCTTTTTAAATAACTGCGCATTTGTTTAATGTCTGTAGTTATCGCCCAATTAATAGTTAATAATCCGTATAAAAAAATTGAATAATATTTTTGAAATTGATGAATTTTAAACCACTTAGCATGTTGTGAAAATCGAATTATTCGACCAGCATCAATATCTTCGTCATGATCTTTTACATTGGTAAATGTATGATGTAAAACGTTGTGTTGCACTTTCCAGTTATAAACGTTTCCGGCAAGAATATAAATGCTGCTTCCCATTAATTTGTTTACCCATTTTCTTTTAGAAAATGATTCGTGGTTTGCATCATGCATAACATTCATTCCAACTCCAGCCATTCCAACGCCAGTAATCACCATCAATAAAGCCATTGTCCATTGCGGCATAGAAACGGTTAAAATTAAAATAAATGGTACTAAGAATAGCGAAAACATAAGAATCGCTTTTGAATATAATTTCCAGTTTCCAGTTCTTTTTATGTTGTTTTCTTTAAAATAAGAATTGACACGTTTATTCAATGTTCTGAAAAACTTTGCCTTATCTATTCTTGAAAAATTGATGGTTTTCATGTGGTAATTAATTTGTAATTGACAAAAATATGCTTTTTGTAGCTTTAAAATATGATAAACGTCAGTTTTTGTTACTAATTGTTTGTTAACATTTAACTAAGTTTGCAACTTATTACAAGTTTATGGAAATTATACAGAAATACTTCAAAAATTTAACAGAAATTCAAGTTGAACAATTTTCTAAATTGCAAGAATTGTATCAAGATTGGAATTTAAAAATCAATGTGGTTTCTAGAAAAGATATTGATGAGTTGTATTTACGTCATGTATTGCACTCTTTAGGAATTGCAAAAGTGATGGAGTTTAAACCTGATGCTAATGTTATGGATGTTGGAACTGGAGGTGGATTTCCTGGAATTCCGTTAGCAATTTTATTTCCAGAAACTAATTTTCATTTGGTAGATTCTATTGGGAAAAAGATAAAAGTAGTCAACGAAGTTGCTGAAGGATTAGAGTTGCAAAATGTAAAAACAACTCATGGTAGAGTTGAAGAAGTAAAAGAAGAATACGATTTTATTGT
>CAXICE010000198.1:0-3281 GCA_964022045.1 uncultured Polaribacter sp.
GGTTTTGGTGCTGGTTTTACTGTTTTTTTTGCATCTTTTTTGCTTTTCTTTTTTCTACGCTGTGCATCAGCATCTAAAGAAATACCAAAAACAAACAATACAATAAGTAATCTTGAAAGTACTTTTTGTGTCATGATTTTTAATTTTGAGTTTAGTGTAAAATAATAAAGTTTCGAAGTTAAGAAATCTAATAACTAGATTCCTTAAAAAAATGTTAAAGACTTGGCCTATAAAGTAGATTATGAATCAATTATCTTTAATTTTATTTAGAAAGTTGACTGTATAGAAATGTTCTAATTTCAACAGTACAAGAATTGCAATTCAAAAAGGCATCATGTTTACCATCTTGAACCGTATTTAATTCACTCTTTAAGCCAATCGAAATAGCATGCGGATGTAAAATTCCAGAACCATCTGCAATGATTCCGGTTCCATTTACATTACCTTGTAAAAACGGTACAACAGAATCATCCGTTCCGTGATAACTATACAAACTTGCTTCGTTAGAGTTGATGAAATTGGAATTAAATAAAGCGCCAGAAATATTAATAACACCTTTAATATCAGAAGAATAATTTTCGTTTCCACTCATTCCGTCAAGACCGCCTTTTGAGTTAACATAATCGACAAAAGTTTGTCCACCAATTGTGGTTAATTCAGTTTCATTATTTACATAAACTGTGTGCAGTGCTGTAATTGCTCCAGCAGAATATCCGCCAATAAATACTTTTGTAGAATCGGTTTTATATAAATTAGTTGTTGCTGCATCTTTTGTGAAAAATCGAACAGATGCTTTCATATCTGCAACAGAATTGATCACTACTTTTTTGAAGTTTAATTGTGATGGACTAACATCTAATAACCTGTAATTTATAGATGCGACAACATATCCGGCCTTTGCTAAAAATGTTGCTAATTCAGATAAATCTTTTTTATCGCCAGAAATATAACTTCCTCCGTGTGCTAAAACAACTAAAGGTCTGTTGACTTCTGTGTCGTTTTCTGGTTGATAAATGTCCATTGATAATCCAGTTGTTGCACCGCCTAAAGTTACATTTGTTCCATAACGAACATCTTCTGAAACGATTGTGTTTTGAAAAATTTGACTGTTATATCTTTGTTGATTTTCTGGCTGGTTTGTGTAATTAATTTCGCTTTCTCCACAAGAAATTAATAAAAACAAAAGCAAATTAAGAAACAGAATTTTACGAGCCATAAATTGTTATTGATTAAGTCAAACTTAATTTATTTTTTTGACACAATCTTTCTTTTTAACAAAAAAAAGGAACTACATAATTGTAATTCCTTTTTTCTTAATATTATATGTCGAATTTTAAATAGCTTCTACAAACAAACCTTCTTCTGTTTTAGAAACTTTGGCTATTTCTTTTTTTGTCAATCCTTTAATAGTTTTATCCCATTTCTTGTTTGATAAACCAGACTGAGTTTTTAAAGCATTTAATTCAATTTTATCTACAGTAGAAATGATCGCTAATAATGCAACTTCTTCATCGTTCAATTCTACAGTTGGTGCTTTTTTCTCTGGTCTCATTTGCGGAAAGAACAATACTTCTTGTATTGATTGATTGTTTGTTAAAAACATAATTAATCTGTCCATTCCAATTCCCATTCCAGAAGTTGGTGGCATTCCGTATTCTAACGCTCTTAAAAAATCGTGATCTATAAATTCTGTTGCTTCATCATCTCCTTTTGCAGCTAATTTTAATTGATGTTCAAAACGTTCTCTTTGATCTATAGGGTCATTTAATTCTGAATATGCATTGGCAATTTCTTTACCACAAACCATTAATTCGAAACGTTCTGTTAATTCTGGATTGTCTCTATGTTCTTTACACAAAGGAGACATTTCCTTTGGATAATCGGTAATGTATGTTGGCTGAATGTAATTTCCTTCACATTTTTCTCCGAAAATTTCATCAATTAATTTCCCTTTACCCATCGTGGCATCAACATCAATTCCCATTCCTTTTGCTGCTGCAAAAATTTCTTCTTCCGTTTTATTAGTGATGTCAAAGCCTGTAAAATGTTTGATAGAATCTGCCATGGTAACTCTTGCGTATGGCGCCTTGAAATCAATTTCGTGTTCATCGAAAGTTGCTTTTGTAGTTCCGTTTACGGCAATTGCACAGTGTTCTAATAAACGCTCACAGAATTCCATCATCCAGTTGTAATCTTTGTACGCAACATAGATTTCCATAGCAGTAAATTCTGGATTGTGCGTTCTGTCCATTCCTTCATTTCTGAAGTTTTTAGAAAACTCATATACACCATCAAATCCACCAACAATTAATCTTTTTAAATACAATTCGTTGGCAATTCTCATGTACAACGGAATGTCTAAAGAATTGTGATGCGTAATAAAAGGTCTTGCAGCTGCGCCACCAGGAATTGGTTGTAAAATTGGAGTTTCAACTTCAAAATATCCTGAGTTATTAAAGAACTCACGCATGGCGTTGAATAACTTTGTACGTTTGATAAAAACCTCTTTTACATGCGGATTTACAGCTAAATCAGCATAACGTTGTCTGTACCTCATTTCTGGATCTGTAAATGCATCAAATACAACTCCGTCTTTTTCTTTTGGTAATGGTAAAGGTTTTAAGGCTTTACTTAATAAAGTAAAATCTTTAACTCTAACCGTTTTTTCACCTACTTTAGTTGTGAATAATTCACCTTCAATTCCAATAAAATCACCTAAATCTAATAGTTTTTTAAAGACATCATTGTATTTTGTTTTGTCATCGCCTTCACAAATAATATCTCTATTAAAATACACCTGAATTTTTCCTTCAGCATCTTGTAATTGTGCAAAAGAAGCTTTTCCTTGAACGTTAATAGACATTAATCTACCAGCAATAATTACCTGTTTTTCTTCAGCAAAACTCTCTTTAATCTGTTTTGAATTATGATTTACTGGAAATAAATCTGCCGGATAAGGATTGATTCCTAATTCGCGTAATTTGGTAAGTTTTTCTCTACGTACAACTTCTTGTTCTGATAATTGCATATTGCGGTATTCTTTATAGGATATTTAATAAAGGCGCAAAGATACAATCAATAAAATGATTAAGCAATTTGCATTCATGTAGATTTCTTTCAGAAAATATAAAAAAATATTGTCAGTTTTAAAAATGCTTGTATATTTGCAGGCTGCTTTTTTTATAAGTAGCATTTAGTTGTGTTGTTTTGGCACTTTCGTAAAAGTGTCGTGGTTTTGTTAACCAATGGAAAGCTTCCCTGAGATGGGACGCTTTTTTTTT
>CAXICE010000199.1:0-3273 GCA_964022045.1 uncultured Polaribacter sp.
AAACAAAAAACAACGGATTATTATATCAACGTCCGTTTAGAAGTCCACATCACACTATTTCTGATGTTGCTTTGGTTGGCGGCGGACAATATCCACAACCTGGAGAAATTTCTTTATCGCATAACGGCGTTTTGTTTTTAGACGAATTACCAGAATTTAAACGTACCGTTTTAGAAGTAATGAGACAGCCTTTAGAAGACAGAGAAGTTACCATTTCTAGAGCAAAATTTACGGTTACCTATCCAAGTAGTTTTATGTTGGTTGCGAGCATGAACCCGAGTCCGAGTGGTTATTTTAACGATCCAAATTCGCCAATGACTTCTTCTCCACAAGAAATGCAACGCTATTTAAGCAAGATTTCTGGACCTTTATTAGACCGAATTGATATTCATATAGAAGTAACTCCTGTTCCATTTGAAAAGTTAACCGAAGAACGCAAAGGAGAATCTTCTGTTGAAATCAGAAAACGAGTTACTGCGGCAAGAGAAATTCAATCTGAGCGTTTTGCTGATTTTGAAAACCTACATTACAACGCACAAATGAATGTAAAACAGATTAGAAAATTTTGTAAACTTTCTGATGAAAGCATGTCATTATTAAAAACGGCGATGGAAAAATTAAATTTATCTGCCAGAGCGTATGATCGAATTTTAAAAGTTGCAAGAACTATTGCAGATTTAGATGCTGAATCAGACATTACACCAACTCATATTGCAGAAGCAATTCAATATAGAAGTTTAGACAGAGATGGTTGGCTGGGGTAAATCCTATAAAAATTAGAATAAATTTTACACAAAATGGTTTGAAAATTATCTTATTTTTAACTTTACAAAACTGTTTATAGTATGCCACAATTTTTCAATAATTTAAATACTTCTTTAAAAGAAAAATTTCCATTTACAATGGATTTTAAAAATGAATTTTTGAGTTTTTTAAAATCTACTTTCGCTTTAATTATTGTATTGTATGTGGTTGGGTTTTTTAATCCTAAACAGAATGTCTTTTTATTTTTTTTAGGTTTTTTTCTGTCCTTTTTTGCTGTGTTTACAATCAATTATTTTTTGAATACTATTGTAATCTCGAAAGTAATTACAGAAGAAAAGTGGTGCTTATGGAAAGAGATTCTTAGACGTTTAGTCTTTTTAGCAGTCTATTCTTTTGCCATAATTTTATATGTAGATTATAACTTACACATCAATTTTTCTAAAGCTGATTTTTGGCAATTTGTAACTGCCAGCTTCATTATTGGAGCTATTCCAATAACTCTTAAAATTTTTATTATTAAAAACAAGCTCTTAAAAAGCTCTTTAGCAGAAGCGAATTTGTTACGAGATAAAATCGGTTTGTACCAAACCAAATCGAAAAAAGTGGCGGAAGAAATTGTAATTCAATCAAACATCGTCAACGAAACTTTTAAAGTAGATGTCTATGATATTGTTTATTTAAAATCTGATCAAAATTACATCTCTATATATTACATTAAAGACAAGGAACTTAAAAGTCATCTATTACGAATTTCATTAGTGAATGCCTTAAAGCAAATTACTTCAGAACACATCTTTCGTTGTCATCGTTCTTACGTGGTAAATATAAATCGTATTGAAAAAATTACTGGAAACGCGCAAAGTTTAAAATTACAACTTTCGCAAAACTGCGTTGTACCCGTTTCCAGATCTTTTATGAAAGCGTTTAAAGCAAGGCTAGTTAATCAAATTTGATATTTGAATTTTGTACCGTTTTATAGCTCCAAAAATCTCCAGCATTTTAACCGTTTCACCTGTCTTTTTATCAATCCAGTACGTAGCTGAACTTTTTTCATTGTGGTCTATTTTCAAAACCCAACAAGAAACTCTATTCTCGTTAGCAACTTTTATTTTTTCTTCTCCAACAACGCTATAGGTGTAAAAATCGGGCTGCATGTTTTTACTTCCTGGGTGATAAAAATTTATTTTAAAAACGGTACCTAATTTATAAGGAAGCATTTGATACGTTTCTAAATCCAATTCCCAATTTAATGTTTTGCTAGTGTTATTAATTGAAAACCCTTTCTTCGTATTGTTCTGAATACTGTCAGTTCCAACAATTGTATTCTTTAAAAACGAATACGCTTCAATGGCTCCTTTCCCATTTTTTGAATACTGATATATCGGCTGAAAATTTTTGCTGTTTACAATAGATTTTATGGTTCTGGTTTTTAATTTTTCTTGATTTTTCCACTGTTGATCAATTACAATTACTTTTTCATCATTCAATGTAGAGAAAGAAATTTTTCGCTCCCAAATAGCAATATCTAACATTGTTCCGTCTGGTTTTTCTATATAAACCAAAAAGGTATTTGTTTTGGGTTGTATCTTTTCAATTTTTAAATTTTTTGTGTTGATGGTAATTGTATCAACTTGAGAGAAACCTTTGATCGTAATCGTTAAAAGGACCAATAGTAAAGTAAATCTTCTTTTTTTCATTTTAATGTTATTATATGTTCAAATCATTCTTGCACTTCTCTTTAGTGCTTACTTATTTGCAACTTTATAACATATCTGATCTTTAAAAAGTGATTTTAATGGTAATGTTACCAATTACATCGGTTTTGACACGAATAACCAATTCTGTAGAAAACAGGAAGCTATTTTAAAATATTTTTTACAATTTTTAAATGATGGTTTGTATGTGTATCTAAAAAACGAACAACTCTAAATTTATTTGTATTACCAAACAGAGGATGCTTAAAATATGCATTTTTATTTAAATTTTTGATTGCTCTTATGTTTTGCCTTGCTTCTATAAGCTGTGTAATAATATCTGATTTTAAAATATCCTCTGGTGGTTTTACATACTTGGGCGCTTTCGCTTTACCTCTTGGAAAAAAGCCAAGTTTTAAAAGTACTTTTCCGATAAGCTTAAAATTATTTTCGTACAAAGCAGTATCTGAATTCTCCATACTTTTTACTACAGTATTTATGACCTTTAAACTATGGTCTAAATGCCAACCAATGCTTGCTTTAGAAACCGATTTATTTGTTTTTTCAAAATCTGGAATATAACTTTCTAAAAGTGTTAATCTATTTTCTAAAGTTTTGGTACTTAATGTTTTCATTCAGGATTTATTTTTTTGAAAGGTACTTAAAAGAAAAACCCTCACAAATTAATGTAAGGGTTTTGTATCTAATATCTAAAAGCGAAGCGGTCTAAAATCTAGAAGCGCCAGCGATCTTTTTTAGTATCTATAATGTTCTGGCTTATAAGGACCATCAACAGTTACACCAATATAAGTAG
>CAXICE010000200.1:0-3223 GCA_964022045.1 uncultured Polaribacter sp.
TTAAAATCTGAAGCACATAAAAAAGGGTTGTATCATCAAACTATTCATGTTTGGTTTTATACAGATGATAAAAAGATTTTACTTCAAAAAAGAGCTTCTGTAAAAAAAGTATTCCCGAATCGTTGGGATGTTTCTGTTGCTGGACACATTGGAGCTGGAGAAAAAATTGAATCCGCAGCAATTAGAGAAGTAAAAGAAGAAATCGGAATTGACATAAAAGAAGATAATTTGTTTAAAATTGGCTTACGAAAAGATGAAATTGTGCATCCAAACGGAATTTTAGACAACGAGTTTAAACATCTTTTTTTATGTAAACTCAAAAAAGAGGTTTCTGAATTAAAAATGCAAGTCGGAGAAGTTGATGATTTGCAACTTTTTGATCTTTCTGTATTAAAAGACAACACAAAACATGGAAGTTTTATGGTGCCGAATATCAATTTTTATTATGATTTTATCTTTGATAAAATCAATGCTATTTTTTAGGTTTCTGAAAAAATGAATCTGACAATACTGTCTCAGAAATTAATGGCAATGTAAATTCAGTTGCAGCTCCTCTTGGTTTTGTTGGAGTTCCTTTATCATCCTGTTGATACCAAGTAATTGCTTTTGGTAATACTAAATTATTTACCTTTTCCCAATCGTGATATTTAATAATATTGAATTTCTTAGAAGGCTTTTTAGAATTAAAAGTTACCGTATACGCTAACCATTCCATTTGATACGTTTCCTTATTGTAATAAATAATGTAATTATCATCTGGCGATGAACCCACATTTGCTTTGTACGATATTTTAATTCCTGGATAATTTTTCCCTTCAAAAATTAAATCGTCAGTTTTTTCGTAGATAATTCCGTCATCAGCCAACACAAAAGGCATTGCGTAAAAATAGAAATACAAATTGTAGTAAAAATCTTTTCTACTTTTAAATGATTTCTCTTTCGTTTCATGCAACCAAATTTCTTTTCCGTCAAAACCTAAAGAATAATTTGATGAATTAATTACCGTTTTACGAGAATGTAAATCTACCGAATGTACTTCTTCGCCTTTATTAAAAGACAATGTTTTTTGCTTTCTCCACAATTCAATTCCGCCATGCTTTTGCATAATTTTAGCAATCTCAGTTGGGAAGCTTTCTTTTTTGATTGCTGATTTAGTTTCTGTTTTGCATGAAACTGCAACTACAATAGCTAATAATAAAAGGACATTCTTCATTTTTGTCTGTTTAGTTTTCATTAAAGTCGATAAATAAAAATACACTTACAATTAAAGGTACAATATTTTTAAATGTTAAAAATATGTTAAACACATACAGACTTGTCTGTTTATACGAATATCTGTTGTACATTTGCTGTATGAAAAAACAAGGGGTAAAAGATAGAATCATTGATACAGCATCAGAATTATTTTATTATGCAGGTTATAACCAAACTGGAATCAACCAAATAATTGCTGAAGCTGGTGTTGCAAAAGCAAGTATGTATCAACATTTTAGATCTAAAGAAGATATCGCTGTTGCATACTTAAAGAAACGTCATACTAATTGGATTAGTAATTTATTTGATTTTATTGCTAAAGAAAAAACGGTAAGGGATAAAATTGTAGGTTGTTTTGATTATTTAAATGAATGGTTAACAGCAGTTGAGTATAGAGGATGTGGATTTCAAAATATATTTATCGATCTACCTAAAGATCAACAAAAAATTAAAGACCAAGTAATATTGCATAAAAACGAATTGAGAACATGGATTCATAACCTATTGCTAGAAGACAATAGATTTAATGCTAAAGAAGCGAAAGAATTAGGAGATGAAATTTTGGTATTAATGGATGGAGCAATTATTCTTTCTCAAATACAACATAACAGCTGGCCTATTTTATCAGCAAAAAATACCTGTAAAAAATTATTAGCATAAAAAAAACAAAAAAATTAATTATAAAAACAACCAAAAACAAACAGACTTGTCTGTATTTATTATGAAAAACCTAATACCTCCTTTTACAAAGGAAACAGCAAAAGCAAAAGTGCAAGCTGCAGAAGATGCTTGGAATAGTAAGAACCCAGAAAAAGTATCTATGGCGTATACCAAAGATTCTCAATGGAGAAATAGAGATCAATTCTTTATTGGTAGAGCAGAAATCAGAAATTTTTTAGCAGATAAATGGGAAAATGAGCTGCATTACAAATTAAAAAAATATTTGTGGTCATATACAGATAACAGAATCTCTGTACGATTTGAATACGAATGGCAAAATGCAAAAACAAAACAATGGATGAGAACACATGGAAATGAACATTGGGAATTTGACAAAGAAGGAAAAATGCAAGTGAGAGATATGAGTGCAAATGATATAGTTATAGAAGAAAACGAACGTAAATTTTAAAAATAAATAATTAAATTAAGTAAAAATGAAAACAAAAACAATCAAACCAGTACTAGGAATACTATTATTAGCATTTCTATCTTTAGGAGTATTTGCATTTAATGCACCAAAAGAGAAAGAAGTAATTAACATTGCTAAAGTAAAAACAGAACCAACATATCATAAAACGATAAAAGTAAATGGTATAGATCTTTTTTACAGAGAAGCAGGAGATGTAAACAAACCAACAATCGTATTATTACATGGGTACCCAACCTCTTCACATATGTTTCGTAATTTAATAACAGACTTGTCTGTTCGTTATCATGTTTTAGCTCCTGATTATCCTGGATATGGAAGAAGTGAGCAACCAGCAATGAAAGATTTTGCATATACTTTTGATAATATGGCTTCTTTAGTAGAAGGCTTCTTGAAAGTAAAAAAAGTAAAAAAATACAGCTTGTACTTAATGGATTATGGAGCGCCTATTGGATTTAGAATCGCAGCGAAATATCCAAAGAGAATTGAATCATTGATTATTCAAAACGGAAATGCTTATGATGAAGGATTGCGTGATTTCTGGATTCCTATTAAAAAATATTGGAATAATTATACTGTTGAAAACGGAAAAGCATTAGAAGGTTTTCATTCTCCAGACGGGTTAAAATGGCAATATACTCATGGAGTCCAAGATGTAAGTAAAATTAGCCCAGATAACTGGAATCTTGATTTACAACATTTAAAAAGAGCTGAAAATGATAAAATACAATTGGCAATGTTTTATGACTACAGAACCAATGTGCCTTTATACCCAAAATGGCAAAAATATTTTAGAGATCATCAACCAGCAACATTAATAGT
>CAXICE010000201.1:0-3215 GCA_964022045.1 uncultured Polaribacter sp.
ATCGTGTTAATCAACAACAAATCTATAAACGATTTTGTGAGTTTTTTAGTTGATTTTTTTGACTCACTTTTAAATGTATAATGTGTTTTCCAAAAATCGTTTACATCAATCGAAAATAAAGTATAAAAATCTTGTAAATTTTCTAATGTAATTAGTTTAGAAAATAAGTTTTGATGTTGATGATACAACGTCGATAGTTGTGCGATTCTGATGGTTGGAAAATTTGTTGGGCGCATTCTAAAAAACTGAAACTGTCCATTAAAAATTGGTTTTAATTTGAATTTATGTTTTAAATAATTGTATTCATTTTTTAAATCGACCACATGTTTATCTTCTGATTTTTCTTCCAAAAATCCGGCTTGACCAAAAAACAACGCTTCTAATTTAAACGCATCATTTTGTAGTTTTCTAAGAATTGAAAAATCGATTGAATTTGCAAAATTTAAAAAAGCTTCTGCATTGGTTTTTAATCCAAAATTCTTTGCTAATAATTTAAACAAAACTGCTTCGTAATCATTATTCGAATCTTTTAATAATTGATTGATTAAGATTGATTTTTCTTCCAATCGTTCAAAAAACAAACGTTCTTTCCAGTTCTCCAACACGAAAGCATCAATTGTAGTGATCGACTTTTCACAAGGAATCCAACGTTGTTCTTTTAAATATAATTTTTGGTAATTATTCAGTAAGTCTTTTACAACTAATTGAGAAATATTTAATACGGGTAAAGGCAAATTATTTTTACCAAAAACAGCTACATCATTTTCCCAAACAACATGTAAAATAACAGCATCGTAATTAAAGTCATTTTCGTGCTGATGTAAATACCAATCAGAAGATTTCACATGAATCTCTACATTTCCAGACCATAAAATTTCATCAATTTTAATTTTAGCATTTAAAAAATCTGGACCAGAATTGGCGTTATGGTTTCCAACAGAAATAATTTCAATTTTATTAGAAACTGTTGATTGTAAATTCGTTTTGGAAAACAGTTGATGCTTCCAAACATAATGAAGAAAATCTTCTCGCATAGCAATACATTTTTTCTTTTTCGCATTTCAATTTACAAAAAATATTTCTATACAGCTATTCGTTTTTATTATTGACAGTAACATAATAGCCAATTATTGTTTCTTATTTTTGCATCATAATTAGAGAAAAATGAATAGTATCAAAAATTTAGAATGGCGTTACGCAACAAAGAAATTTGACGCAGAAAAATTGCTTTCAAATTCGCAAATAAGCATCTTAAAAGAAGCGTTTAATTTAACGGCAACTTCTTACGGATTGCAACCTGTAAAAATGGTTGTAATCAAGAATAAAGAAATTCAAAATCAATTAGTAGCGCATTCTTGGAATCAGCAGCAGATTGCACAAGCATCGCATGTTTTGGTGCTATGTATTCCTAAAAAATACACAGAAAAAGACATTGAAAATTATTTTTCATTAGTAAAAAACATAAGAAATACGCCAGACCAAATTTTAAATCCTTTTAAAGAAATGTTAACCTCTTCAATTGCAACAAAATCGCAAGAAGAGTTAAGAATTTGGAACAAAAATCAAGCTTATATTGCATTAGGAAATTTAATGACGGTTGCTGCCAATGAGCAAATAGACTCTTGCCCAATGGAAGGATTTACGCCAGAAAAATACGATGAAATTTTAAACCTTAAAGAACATAATTTAACATCGGTTTTGGTGTTACCTGTCGGATTTAGAGCCGAAGATGATTTTATGAAAGATTTAAAAAAAGTTCGTAGAGAAACTTCAGAAATTGTCATAGAAATCAACTAAATTTAAATCCTCAAAAAAAAGTAATCAAACATGAACTCAGAAATAAGAAACTTAGAACCTAAAACCGTTTGGAATAATTTTGCAGATTTAAACGCAGTTCCTCGTCCGTCAAAAAAAGAAGAAAGAGTCATCGCATTTATGGTTGAGTTTGGAAAAAAATTAAACCTAGAAACTGTTGTAGATACTGTTGGAAATGTTATCATTAAAAAACCTGCTTCAGTAGGTTTTGAAAACAGAAAAACAGTTGTGATGCAAAGTCATTTAGACATGGTGCATCAAAAAAATTCTGACACCAATTTTGATTTTGACACGCAAGGAATCGAAATGTATGTTGATGGCGATTGGGTTACTGCAAAAGGAACAACTTTAGGCGCAGATAATGGCTTAGGAGTTGCAGCAATTATGAGTGTTTTAGAATCTAAAACGATTGAACATCCAGCAATTGAAGCCTTATTTACGATTGATGAAGAAACCGGAATGACAGGTGCAAAAGGGCTAGAAGCTGGATATTTAGATGGTGAAATTCTTTTAAATTTAGACACTGAAGAAGATGATGAAATTGGAATGGGTTGTGCCGGCGGAATTGATATCACCGCAAAAAGAACTTATTCTGAAGAAACTATTTCTGATAATTCTTCTGCTTATATTATTTCTGTAAGTGGATTAAACGGAGGACATTCTGGAATGGATATTCACAAAGGATTAGGAAATGCTAACAAAATAATGAATCGAATTTTGTTTGACAGTTTTGAAAATTTTGGCTTGCGAATTGCCGAAATCAATGGTGGGAGTTTACGTAATGCAATTCCGAGGGAAAGCAAAGCTACTATTGTAATCGATACAATCTCTAAAGAACCTTTCTTTTTTGAAATGAACGAGTTGATTAACAATATTTATACTGAATTTAAAAGTTTAGAACCAAATTTATCTATTGAAATTTCTGAAACAAATCTTCCAGAAAAAATAATGGAACTAGGTGTTCAAGAAGGCTTTATAAAATCAATTTACGCCACTCTAAACGGGGTTTACAGAATGAGTCCAGATATTAAAGACTTGGTAGAAACATCTAACAATATTGCAAAAGTTGAAGTTAAAAAAGGTGAAATTTCTGTAAAATGTTTAACACGATCTTCATCAGAAAGCAATAAAATTGACTTGGCAAATTCTATTCGTGCTGCTTTTGAATTAGCTGGATTTGAAGTAAGTTTTTCTGGAGAATATCCAGGTTGGTTACCAAATATAAATTCAGATATTTTAAAAGTGTTAGATAATTTATATGAAAAATTTCACGGAGAAAAGGCTAAAATTGCTGCTTGTCATGCTGGTTTAGAATGTGGAATTTTAGGTCAGAATTATCCAAAAATGGACATGATTTCTTTTGGCCCAACCATTTTAGGAGCGCATTCTCCAGACGAAAG
>CAXICE010000202.1:0-3197 GCA_964022045.1 uncultured Polaribacter sp.
ATAACGGTTAATTTAATTCTAGGTTTTCAGTTAATATTACAAGCCATTCAATATGATATTTCTAGGGTAAATAAATTTTAGTGTGATTAATTAGATAGAAATGACAAGTAAATCATCTTTTATAGATATTTCAGAAAGAAAAGTGCTATTAAGAACTTTAGATGTATTTTCTATTGTTTTTAGTTTGTCAATCTTTTCGTTCTATTCTGGATTTACTTATATAGAAGTTAGCAGTAACTTAGTGTATGGATGGTTTTTTGTGTTAATTATTTACTTCCTCTTATTTGGTGAGATTTTTCAGCTTTATAACTTGAAAGTTTCAAACAATAGATTTTCTGTTTTACAAAGTGTTTTTACAACATCATTTGTTACAACATTTTTTTATATTTTTTCTCCATTTTTAACGCCTTCTTTACCTGAAAATAGAATACAAGTAATTTACTTTTTTTTATTAATATCTATTCCTGTTCTTATTTGGAGGTTCCTTTATATTTCAATCTTCTTTTCCCCAAAATACTTTAAAACAATTCTTGTAATAGGGCACTCTTCTAAAGCAGAGAAATTAATTCAATTAATTCAATTTAAAAATTTTCACAATATAGCTTCATATATTTCTGATGTTGAAATAAACGGATTAAGTAATTTTTATGATGTAAAAAAAGTTGATTTAGATACATTAGTTCATTCGAGTTTAGCTTCAGAGATTGTGATTTCTACATCTGGTTTTTCTAAAGAAACAATAAGGAGGTTAAACAAACAATTAATTTCACTTTTTAAAGAAGGTATAAATATTAAAAGTTTTGAAACCTATTACGAGGAGGTTACAGACAGAGTTCCTAGTGATCATTTAGATTATAACTTTTATAAACAAATAAATTTTAGCAAAAATAACGATAATCATTTTTATCACTTTATTCAAAGAGTTATTGATATAGCTATATCTTTGCTTGGTATAAGCTTTTTTATATGCATTTTACCAATAATATTTTTTGCAAATTTAATTGGCAATAGAGGTTCAATGTTTTATTCACAGAATAGAATAGGGCTAAAGGGTAAAGTTTTTAAAATTTATAAGCTTCGTTCTATGGTAGAAGATGCAGAAAAAAATGGAGCTGTTTGGGCGAAAAAGAATGATTCTAGAATTACATCATTTGGTAAATTTCTGAGAATAACGCGACTGGATGAGTTTCCGCAGTTTTTTAACATTTTAAAAGGTGAGATGAGTCTAATTGGACCAAGACCAGAAAGACCTGAATTTGTGGAAGAATTAGAAGAAAAAATACCATTTTACGCTATTAGACATGTTGTTAGACCTGGATTAACAGGTTGGGCACAAGTTAATTATCCGTATGCTAACACAATAGAAGAGCAGGAAACCAAACTACGATACGATTTATACTACATAAAAGAGAGAAGTTCATTTCTTAATTTTAAAATTCTGATAAAAACAATTTCTACAGTTTTATTTTTTAAAGGTCAATAGGTTTTTTAATAAATATAAAAAGCGAATAACTAATAGCAAAATAAAAGGCAAAATTGCAAGTGGCAATAACTGTATTTTTCCAACCCAAATTATCGGAATAATTAAAAGTAAAATAAGAAGTACTTTTAAATATTTTTTTACCCAGAACTTTGGATTCTCTTTTACAATAAAGAATGCTACAAATAAATTAGGTGCAAATGCCCATAAGAAATTAAAGTTGGTTGGTGTTGTTGAGTGATTTGTGAAAAACCAAAGAAATATTATCATTAAACCTATAATTCCTGTAGAGAAGAACAAGAAAAAATCAAACCATTTTGTTCTTTGTTTTCTTTTTACATCTTTATAAGTGATGAAGCTTCCAATTAATAATAACAAAGCGAAAACAAAAAAAGGATTTAAAAAAGCAGCTTCAATCTTTAATTCATCAAACTTTAAAATGTATCTATCTGTTTTTATTAAATTTTCATTTATTCCATTCTTAATTACTTTTGCATTTTTAAATCCACTATAAACATAATCTGGTAAGTACATGTGCTGTTTGGTACTTGTAACTTTATCTAGTTTACTTCCTAAGGCTAAATTAATTCCAAAGCTACCCCAAGTATTCCAAGGTATTTCTTTATTCATTAATTGCCTAAAAGATTGTTTCTTTATAATATGATTCTCATTAAAAACAACACTATCCTTTAGAATTTTATCTGTAATCTCTCTTAAAATTGTTGCGCAATTATTAAAAAATGGGTCATACAAATATGTCGCGTTTTCTGGCTTCGCATTGTTTTCTAAATATTCAAAAAATTGTTGTTTTTGAGAGTGTGTTAAATTTAAAACCTGCTCTTTTACCCAGCGTTTATCTCTTTTAGAGCTTCTTACAAAATAATGAAAAGGATAACGCTCTAGTTTATAAAGCATTTTTCCTTTTGTAAAATTTAAGTAAAAGTTTGGAGCATTAAAATCAAAAAAACCGTAATTATAAATATAATCAAAATCAACAGATTTAACTCTAATAGCACTATGCCCAAAACCTTCGTATAATACTTTTCCTGGACCAGCAGTTATAATGCTTACTTCGGTTTTATTAGATAATTTTTTATATTGAGAAAATGTAATTTGAACAACAAATATGATTAGAAATAATGAAGTAAATTTAGTTTTCATAATCTTTAATTTCTAAAAAATTTATAATCAATTTTAATTGAAAAAATGTTTGAATATAAAGCATTTCCAACACTTCCAATATTGGTTAATGCGTAATCAATTTGAATTCCGTTGTATTTAAATCCAACGCCAAAATTTGGTTGTAATGAAATAGATTTACTTCCATCAAATTGTGTTGTATTCTGTATGTTTCCAATTCCGCCACGTAAATACACCAAATCTGTATAATCTAATTCGAAACCAAAAGTAGGGTCTACACTTATTACGTTTGATGAAATAATATCATTTGTTTGTGTAAAACGCATGTTTAAGTCAATTTCTGTTAACAAGTGAAAGTCTCTTGCAACTCTAAATTTTTTAGCAACACCAAGTTGTATTTTTGGCTTTGTAAGCTCTGTTTTTTCTGGTAATTCTTGATTTTGTCCAGGAATAGAATTCTTAATTTTATCAAATTCTGTTTCATTAATACTCCAAGTGTTATAGGTTGTTGTAATATCTCTTACCATTAAACCAAATTTCCAGTTGTTTCTTTCAAATTGAATTCCAGCATCAAAAC
>CAXICE010000203.1:0-3196 GCA_964022045.1 uncultured Polaribacter sp.
AAATGGTAATTGCAACCTGAAAAAGTTTATAAACTACATCGTAATTTGTTACTTCACTTGGTCCTAATAAATTTGAAATAATTAAATTATCAGTTGTAAAAATGATAATCATACATAATTGAATCCCGAAAAAAGCCAAACTTAAACCCATTAAATCTTTTACTTTTTCTTTACTAAAAGAACTAAAAGATGGTTTAATGTTTTTGTTTTTCTTAAAAAAAAGTAACGTAAAAAGAAAACCAACAACAATATTTAACGTTCCATAAAACAACGCTACAAACAATAACTTTCTTGGAAAAAAATGCAACAAAATAGCTGTAGAAATTAATACAGATGCTTGGTAAATTAACATTGCTAATTCCACTTTAGCTGCTTGTTGATTTGCGTAATAAAACGATTTATATAAATTTAAAACAAAACTTGTAATCACTAAAAAAAGTGTTACAAATAACACTTTTTTTAACTCGCTTTCGGGAATTGCAGTATTAAAAAGCTCTTGTAAATTGATAAAAAAAATGCAACAAATACCAATACATAAAACCACTATTGATATTAAAAAAATAGAAATATACGCTGTTGAAATATAACTTTTTGCAAGTTTAAAATTTTGCAAACTTAATGCTTCAGAAAGTTTTGTTTTTAATCCGTTTCCGATACCTGCATCTACAAAAAAAACAATATTTACTAACGAAAAAATGGTCACCCAAATTCCGTATTGTTCCTTTTCTAAGTAATTTAATAAAAGAGGAATTGTGGTAAAAACAATTCCCATATTTATAATTTTATAAAAAACTCCTAAAGAAACATTTTTAAATATAATGTTTTTTCTATTCATTTAATTTTCGCAAATACCACGCATACATTTTCTCGATTCCTTCTTCTAAATTCACGCGATGCTTCCATCCTAAATCATGCAGTTTAGAAACGTCAGTAACTTTTCGTAATGTTCCGTCTGGTTTTGTGGGATCAAAATGTAAATCGCCTTTAAAACCAACAACTTTTTTAATATTTTCTGCCAATTCTGATATCGAAATATCTATGCCAGTTCCAATATTTATATGCGTGTTTCTAACTTCTTTTTCTTGCGGATGAAACGTGCTTTTAAAATCACTATTTTCCATTAAAAAAACACAAGCATCTGCCATGTCTTCGCTCCACAAAAATTCTCTTTTTGGTTTTCCAGAACCCCAAATTTCTACACTTTTTTTAGTCACACCAAATTTTGATAAAATAGTTGTTGCTTCGTCGAATGTATCAACTTGTAAATCTTTTAAAACAGCTTTTTCATCGCCTTTTTCTAATAATTTTGCTAAATGAATTTTACGAATCAACGCTGGTAAAACATGCGATTTTTCTAAATCAAAATTATCATTTGGTCCATACAAATTAGTTGGCATTACAGATAAAAAATTGGTGTTATATTGTAAATTATAACTTTCGCATATTTTAATTCCGGCAATTTTTGCGATTGCGTACGGCTCGTTTGTGTATTCTAATTCGCTGGTTAAAAGTTCTGTTTCTTTTATTGGTTGATTGGCGTTTTTAGGATAAATACAAGTGCTTCCTAAGAACATTAATTTCTTTACATTTTGCACATAACTTTGATGAATTACATTGTTTTGAATCATCAAGTTTTTATAAATAAAATCGGCTCTATATTTATTATTTGCTAGAATTCCGCCAACTTTCGCCGCAGCTAAAAAAACATAATCAGGTTTTTCTTTTTCAAAAAAATTAGCAGTTGCTGCTTGGTTTGTTAAATCTACTTCTTGATGGGTTTTTGTAACAATATTTGTAAATCCTTTTGTCCGCAAATTTGCAACAATTGCACTACCAACTAAACCTTTATGACCAGCAACATATATTTTATCGCTTTTATTCATGTTTATTGTTTATTTGGTGTCCGCCATTTTTTAAGTAGATTTCTTTTTGCATTATTTTTACATCATTTTCCATCATTTCTTTAACCAAATCTTGCAAAGAGTATTCTGGAACCCAACCTAATTTATTTTTAGCTTTGGATGCATCACCAATTAACAAATCTACTTCTGTTGGTCTGTAATAATGAGGATCAATGCACACAACTTCTTTTCCTAAATCAATCGAAAAGTTAGTATTACTGCACGATTTTACAATTCCTTTTTCCTCTTTTCCGTTTCCAACAAATTCTAGTTCAACGCCAACTTCTGCAAATGCCATTTTCACCAAATCTCTAACCGAAGTTGTTTTGCCTGTTGCAATTACCCAATCTTCTGGTTCATCGGCTTGTAAAATCATCCACATCATACGTACATAATCTTTTGCGTGCCCCCAATCTCTTTGCGCATCTAAATTTCCTAAAAACAACGTATCTTGCAATCCTAAAACAATTTTAGAAACTGCCCGTGTAATTTTTCTTGTCACAAAGGTTTCTCCTCTAACTGGCGATTCATGATTGAATAAAATACCATTACATGCAAAAATATTATATGCTTCTCTGTAATTTACAGAAATCCAATAAGCGTACATTTTTGCAACTCCATAAGGGCTTCTCGGATAAAAAGGTGTGGTTTCTGTTTGCGGAACTTCTTGTACTTTACCATACAATTCTGATGTTGATGCTTGGTAAATTTTAGTTTTCTTCTCTAGTTTTAAAATTCTGATTGCTTCAAGTAATCTCAACGTTCCTAATCCATCAACATTTGCGGTATATTCTGGTGTATCAAACGAAACATGAACGTGGCTCATTGCCGCTAAATTATAAATTTCATCTGGTTGTACTTCTTGAATAATTCGAATCAAATTTGTGCTATCAGACATATCTCCATAATGTAAAAACAAATTTCTGTTTTCTTGATGCGGATCTTGATACAAATGATCTATTCTTTGCGTATTAAAACTCGATGCTCTTCGTTTTATTCCATGAACTTCATACCCTTTTTCTAATAAAAGTTCTGTTAAGTACGAACCGTCTTGACCTGTGATTCCTGTTATTAAAGCAATTTTTTTCACTTCTTATTTTTCTAGTTCGTTAAAATGTTTTTCAAAAAATAGTAGCTTAGCTATTTTTTATAGTTCTCTAAATACTTGTTTAATTGCTTAATTGCCAAAAACATTACCATTAGAAAAATCCCAAATAATGCAGCTTGAACACCATAATTTTTCTCTATTCCTTTTATCTCATAACCAATTGGCTGAAAGCTAGAAATAACGTTTA
>CAXICE010000204.1:0-3187 GCA_964022045.1 uncultured Polaribacter sp.
ACAATGTTTAAAAAGTATTTTTTCACTAAATCTTTAGCTGTTAATTGAGATATTTTTTCTGATTTAATAGCATTATATGTATTTTTAAAATTACTTACATAATAATCTGTAGGATCTCTAATTATTAATGCTTTATCTAAATTAATAGCTTGAATGTCATCAGAATTATCTAAGTATTTTCTATAAGAGTTTTTAAAAGTCTCTTTAAAGTTTAAAGAAAATTTTGCCTTTAGATAATGCATATATACATCTAAATACTGTCTTTGATCTTTAGGTGTTTCTTTAATTCTTTCTTGAAAAGTAACCAATGCTTCTTTATAATCACCTCTAATAAGCTGAAACTTAAACACATTTAATTTTGATTGATCTTTTGTATCGCTTAATAGCGCTAATTGCTGCATTTGACTTGCAAGTGCTTTAGCATTTGATAGGTCTACTTTTTTAAATGGTAATTCTTGTCCAAAAAAAGTAATACTATTTGCTAACAGAGCTAATAAAAGTATTGTTTTCTTCATTGTAATATATTTAAAGTTAACAGTAAACTCTATTTGTTTTTATTAGGATTTTCATACTTAATTAACTCTTCATTGTACACAAAATCATCTTGAGTTTGCGTTAGTTTTATAAAGTTTTTCACTTTTGGAGCATATAACCATACTTCATCTATTCTAGCACTATAACCTCTTGAATTTGTAATTTTTCCTTTATATTGAATGGTATAAGCCATAAATGTACCTGCTCCTACTGTTTCTTCTTTATAAGATAAAACTTCTGCATCTTGACTTTGTTTACCTTTTGTACCATCTTGACTAGTCCATGCTCTTTCATACGTCCATTTTTTACCAACTTCTAAAGGCCATTTAAATCTAGGTGTTTTACTTGTTTCTGGTTTTACTAGGTCAGAAACAGGAACAGAATCTTTTCCAATAAGTATTGTTAAAACACCATTAAGATCAACTATTTTCCTTGCATCTTCTCCATCAGAACGTACTTCTCCTTTATCAGATACTCCTTTATATTTCCAAACCCACTCTTCTCCAACTGAATAATCAGACAAAACTGCTTGCTTTGTTATTGTAGGTACTTTGTTTCCACAGGCATTAAATACTGTGATCGATACAACTAATATTGCTAATAATGCTAACTGAAATTTACTTTTAAAATGTTTCATAATATTATTCTTTTTTTTGTTATTACTTATTTACAATACAAAGAAATGCAATGTGTAAATAGTTTAAAAGAGAAAGTACATGAGCGTAGATAGATGCAGATAAGCGTTAAATTAATCAATTAACTTTTTGATTTATAAACTATTCCAGTTTTTAAACTTTATTGATTGTCTACTTGAAGCTTCCAACTTTTCGCCTGTTATTAATTTAATTTGAAGTTTATTGTTAAAATATGGGTGAATTTCTTTTATATAATGTGTGTTTATAATTTGACTTCTGTTTATTCTAAAAAAAACAGTGCTGTCTAATTTTTCTTCCAATAATTTTAACGAACGTTTTATCATCGCTTTTTGATCACCAAAATACAAACGAACATAGTTGCCAATAGATTCAATAAAGTAAATTTCTGATAAAGGAATGAAAAAACACTTCTCACCATCTTTTATGAAAATTTTTCGATGCATTGGTAAAACATCAACTTTTATTTCTTCTTTTTTAGCCAGTTCTGCCCTTACTTTTTCTATGGTTTTAGAAAAACGTTCTTCTCTTAATGGTTTTACTAAATAATCTAACGCATTCATTTCAAAAGCTTTTACAGCATATTGATCATAAGCCGTTGTAAAAACAACTTCTGGTACAGTTGTAAGCTCTTCTAATAAATCAAATCCAGATTTTTCTGGCATGTGTATGTCTAAAAAAAGAATATCAGGATTTAGTTTGTCAATTAAAATTATAGCCGAATCTACATTGTTAGCCTCTCCAACTATTTCAAACTCTGGGTAATTTTCTAATGCACGTTTTACTTCTGCTCTTGCCAAACGTTCATCATCAATAATTATGGTTTTAAATGTTTTCATCACCTGTAAATGGTATTGTTATTTTTGCTTCTACTTCTTTAGTATTTGCCTGAGTTAAACTAAAAGTAGCTTCATTTTTATATTGAATTTCTAATCGTTTTTGCAGGTTTTTCAACCCTAAACCAGGATTCTTTTTATCATTAATACTTCCAGGGTTTTTAACAATAATTTCAACAGAATCTTGTTGTTTTTTAATACTAAGATTAATAACTCCTCCTTTAACTATTAAATCGATTCCGTGTTTAATTGCATTCTCTACTAGCAACTGAATGCTTAATGTAGGAATTTTAAAGTTGTGCAATTTTTTATCGACTAATAATTCTAGTTGCAGGCGTTCTTCAAAACGCATTTTTTCCAATTCGATATAATCTTTCACTAAAGATAGTTCTTCTTTAATAGTGATTAAATCTTTGTCTTTTTCGTAGAGAGATGATCGTAATAAATCGGATAATAAATCAATAGCTCTTCTTGCTGTATCTGGACTTTCTATTACTAAAGACTTAATTGAATTTAATGAGTTAAATAAAAAGTGTGGATTTAATTGTGCAGATAAATTGTCGAGTTGTGCTTGTTTTGCAATCAAAGATAATTTTGCATTTTCTTTTGCTGTAACTACTTCTTTCTGATAATAATGAAATAAGTGATATGCTAATATCCAAATAGACATTAGTCGTAAACCTGTAATAAATATTGGATCCCAATAAATTATTGACGTCCAAAAATCAACCTCTTTTTTTATAATAAAACTCCAAAATGCATACCATTTTAAATTATTTATTAACACATAAAGTACAGCCAATATAAGTATTGCTGGAATTACTCTAATTAATAATTTTTTAATTGATAGCTGCTTCCAATTGGCTTTTAAAGAGAGTTTTCTATAATAATGAGTTAAAAATATTCCAATCGAAACATCAAAAATATAGTTTAAAAAAGTGTTTAAAACACCATAACTATCTCTTGTGTATACTGTATATGCCCAATATATAGAAACCAAACCCCAACCTGTTAATTGGCATTTCCAATATAATGAAAGCGCATTTTTTTTATTTTGGGTGTTTATTTTTGATTTCATATTTAGAACAAAGCAACGAAATACTTTTTAAATCAAAAAAGAAAAGTACATGAACGACGTATTTTGATGATAAGTGTAATAAAAAA
>CAXICE010000205.1:0-3133 GCA_964022045.1 uncultured Polaribacter sp.
CAAAAAGTAAAGGAATATAATTTGGAGATAAAAAAAGGTGTAATTATTAATGGCTTACATTTTCAAGTAGAAAATCCAAGAGGGATTGTGTACTACTTAAAAGGAAATTCTAAAAGTATAAAGGGTTGGGGTAAATTTGCTGTAGATTTTACATTACATGGTTACGATGTTATTATGATTGATTACCGTGGATTTGGTAAAAGTACTGGGAAAATGAGTCAGCAATCTATGAAAGAAGATGCCATGCTAGTTTATGATAAATTGAAAGAAATTGTTGATGAAAAAAACATCATCATCTACGGACGTTCATTAGGAACAGGTTTGGCAACCAAGGTTGCATCAATGAATAATCCAAGAATGTTAGTGCTGGCCTGTCCGTATTTTAGTATGTCTAAAAATGTAAAAAGATATTTACCTTTAGTTCCGTTAGGATTGGTAATGCGTTATCAAATGCCAACATATAAATGGATTAAATATGTAGATTGTCCAATTAAAATTATTCATGGCACAAACGATAAAGTGATTCAATTTAAATCGAGCGTAAAATTGTCTAAAATGAAACCAAAAACAACACGTTTGTATCCAATTATTGATGGCGGTCATAAAAATTTACACAATTTTGAAAGTTATCATAGAGCTTTAGAAGAAGTGCTAAACGAAAAAAGTATTTCTAAGGTTGATAGAGAAAATACAAGTATCGATTTTATTAGAACAAAACGAAAATCAAAAAAATGAAAAGGCTTCAAAAAATAGTTGCTATTTTAGTCGCTTTATGGATTTTAATTATGGGGTTATTACATTTATTTCAAGAGAAATTTATTTTTTTACAAGAACCAATTGAAACCAAATATGTGTATCAATTTCCGTTTGATTTTGAAGAGGTAAACTTAAAAACAGCAGATAATCAAACCATAAATGCACTGCATATTAAAGCAGAAAATCCAAAAGGAATTATCTTGTATTTTCATGGAAATCAAGGAAATTTAATTCGCTGGGGAAACATTACATCGTATTTTACACAATTTAATTACGATGTTTTTGTAATTGATTATCGCGGTTACGGAAAAAGCACTGGAGAATTTAACGAAACCCAAATGTATAACGATGCGTTGCTAAGCTATAATCATGTAAAAAAACAATTTTCTGAAGATAATATTATTGTGTACGGACGTTCCTTAGGAACTACATTTGCTACAAAAGTGGGCTCAGAAAATAATCCGAAACACGTAATTTTAGAAGCGCCATTTTACAACTTGCATCATGCGGCAAATTATAAATACAAAGTAATTCCGAAGTTTATTTTAAACTTTAAATTTAAATCCAACGAATACATTACTAAAGTTAAAAGCCCGATTACTATTTTTCACGGAACGGAAGATAAAACTACACCAATTAGAGGAGCCAAAAGCTTATTCGATTTGATTTCTACTTCTAAAAGAGAGTTTATTTCGCTAGAAAACGGCACCCATCATAACGTTAGAGATTTTAAAGAATATACTACTACTTTAAAAAGAATTTTTGAGAATTAACATTTTTAGAAAGCGTATCTTTGTCGCATAATTTTTTTGTATGCAAACTACTTTTCAAGATTTAAATTTATCTACGCAGCTTTTAAATGCTGTTGAAGATCTAGGGTTTACTAACCCAACTCCAGTTCAAGAACAATCTTTTTCTGTGGTTAGATCAGGTAAAGATGTAGTTGGTATTGCGCAAACCGGAACCGGAAAAACATTTGCGTATATGATGCCTATTTTAAGAGATTTAAAATATTCTGAGCAAAAATATCCAAGAGTTTTAGTTTTGGTTCCAACAAGAGAATTGGTTTTGCAAGTTGTAGAAGAAATTGAAAAGTTGGCAAAATATATAACACTTAGAGTGTTGGGGGTTTATGGTGGTGCAAATATCAATGTGCAAAAAAGAGCCATTATGCAAGGACAAGATATTGTGGTTGCAACTCCAGGAAGATTGTATGATTTAGCGTTAAGTAAAGCATTAAACATGAAATCAATTCAGAAATTGGTAATTGATGAAGTGGATGTGATGTTAGATTTAGGTTTCCGTTTTCAATTGCTAAATATTTTTGATATTCTTCCAGAACGCAGACAAAATATTATGTTTTCTGCAACAATGACAGATGATGTTGATGCTTTAATTACAGATTTTTTTAAAGCGCCAGAAAAAATTTCTATTGCAGTAAGCGGAACTCCGTTAGATAATATTTCTCAAAGAAGTTACGATGTTCCTAATTTTTACACAAAAGTTAATTTATTAAATCACTTTTTAAAAGATAAAGAAACTTACAAGAAAGTATTAGTTTTTGTTGCTTTTAAAAGAAGCGCAGACATGTTATTTGCTGCTTTAGACGAATCTTTTGCAGACGAAATTTGTGTAATTCATTCAAATAAAACACAGAATTATAGAATTCGCTCTATTAGACAGTTTGATCAAGGTATGAATCGAATTTTAGTTGCTACTGATGTAATGGCTCGTGGTTTAGATTTTGATGAAGTGAGTCATGTAATCAATTTTGATACACCAAAGTATCCAGAAAATTACATGCATAGAATTGGTAGAACTGGTAGAGCAGAACAAGAAGGGCAATCAATTTTATTTTCTACTGTAAAAGAGCAAGAAGAAAAAGAAGCTATTGAAGAATTGATGGATGTTAAAATTCCGAAATTTGATTTGCCAGCAGATGTAGAAATTTCTGAATTGTTAACAGAAGATGAGCGACCAAGAGAAGATAGAGAACGTTCTAAAAATAGAACAGGTTTAGAATATGTTCCTGGTCCAGCTTTTCATGAAAAAAGCGAAAAGAATTCTAAAACCAATCAAGGAGGATCTTATCGTAGAGAAATTGCAAAGAAATACAAAAAGCCAAAAACGCGTGGCGATAAAAATTACAACAAACGAAATAAGAAAAAATAATGCAAGTTTTAACAGCACAAGAGTTGCATAACTTAGGAATGAATATTGTTGGCAAGAAACTCCAGAAAATGGGTTACGAATTTGTTGCAGTAAATAGTGAGTTAAAAAAACATCCGCAGTTTGTGTTATTTAAAAAAGGAGAACCCACTATTTTTGTGTTGGTAAAAACCACCAATAACATTCAAACTCCAGAAGAGTATGATGT
>CAXICE010000206.1:0-3121 GCA_964022045.1 uncultured Polaribacter sp.
AGGAAGTTATTTTAATGTAATGGGATTACCTGTTCAAAAGTTATATAAAGAATTGCTAAAATTGTAAGCATTTGCTTCAATAATATTATTATTTTTGCCATAAACACAACACAATTATACATTGATGAAAAAATATACTTTTACAGAGAAAAAAGATACCAGATCTGGATTTGGTGATGGTTTAACAGAATTAGGAAAAACAAATCCTAATGTAGTTGCCTTATGTGCCGATTTAATTGGTTCTTTAAAAATGAATGCCTTTGCAGAAAATCATCCAGAGCGATTTTTTCAAATTGGAATTGCAGAAGCAAACATGATGGGAATTGCTGCCGGATTAACGATTGGTGGTAAGATTCCGTTTACAGGAACATTCGCTAACTTTTCTACTGGTAGAGTCTATGATCAAATTCGCCAATCGATTGCCTATTCTGATAAAAATGTAAAGATCTGTGCTTCTCACGCCGGATTAACGTTGGGTGAAGATGGTGCAACGCATCAAATTTTAGAAGATATTGGGTTGATGAAAATGCTACCTGGAATGACCGTAATTAACACCTGTGATTACAATCAAACCAAAGCTGCAACAATTGCAATTGCAGAACATGAAGGTCCTGTTTATTTACGTTTTGGTCGTCCGTCAGTGCCAATTTTTATGCCAGACTATAAAGAAGAAAAGTTTGAAATTGGAAAAGCAATTCAATTAACAGAAGGAACAGACGTAACAATTGTAGCAACGGGTCATTTAGTTTGGGAAGCATTACAAGCATCTGAGCAATTAGAAGCAAAAGGAATTAGTGCAGAAGTGATAAACATTCATACTATTAAGCCTTTAGATGAAGCAGCAATTTTAAAATCAGTTGCAAAAACAGGTTGTGTTGTTACAGCAGAAGAGCACAATAAATATGGAGGTTTAGGAGAATCTGTAGCAAGATGTTTGGCAACCAACAACCCAACACCGCAAGAATTTATTGCTGTGAATGATAGTTTTGGAGAATCTGGAACGCCAGCACAATTAATGGAAAAATACGGTTTGAATGATACATCGATTGTTGCCGCTGTAGAAAAAGTAATTGCAAGAAAATAAAATTACAACGTTTTATACACGTTTATTTATAAATAGAAATTAATTACAATTATGAAAAGAGTACTTTTAATGATGTGTTTGGCTTTCGGATTGAGTCAAACCTCAAACGCGCAAGTTGACTACGGAATTAAAGCCGGTATTAACTACAATTCTAGCACTTTTTCTGATGTTAAAAGTGATGTGCTTTCTGGAGCAAAAAGTAAAACTGGATACCATGCAGGTATTTGGTTGCGATTTAAAATTCCGGTTGTAGGTTTTTATATTAGACCAGAATTAGTATATACAAATTTAGAAAACGATGTAAATTATAAAGCTATTGGTACAGTTAACACTAAATCAACTTCTTATAATTTTCAAAAAATAGACATTCCTGTTTTAGTAGGAAAAAAGGTTTTTGGAATTGGTAATATATATGCTGGACCTTCTTTTCAGTACATTCTTAGTTCTGACTTTGGATTTTCTGATTTAAAAGAAGTAGATTCTGATGGTTTTACTGTTGGATTGCAATTTGGTGCAGGTGTTGAATTAGGAAAAATTGGATTGGACGTACGTTGGGAAAGAGCTTTTTCTGGAATAGAAACTACCTTTTTAGGAAATGCTGGCAATGTAGAATTTGACACAAGAGTAAATCAAATTATTGTTGGATTGTCTTACAAGTTCTAATTTTAGAAAAAATATAGAAATAAAAAAAGCTCCAGAAATTCTGGAGCTTTTTTATGTTTAAGTATTTTATTTATTTGATTTTTGGATTCAAATAATCTGGTAATGTTGGATTTGATGGATCACTAAAATCGTTTCTAGGATCACCGTCACCGTTTGTATCTTCTTTTATTGTTGGCACACCATCATTATCATCATCGGCGTCTCTATAATTCGGAATAAAATCTCCATCAGTATCTACCTTAAAAGGATCTGATTCTTCAGAGGCATCTTCTATTTCTAAATATGAAGCTAAACCATCATTATCATGATCTGTATTTTCTACAATATCAAATAAATTAATATAATAAATTAAATTAGAATTAATAGGGATACTACCGTTATTATCTAGGTTTCTATAAGCTAAGCCTGAAGGAATTATAAGCACACCTTTACCACCATTCTCATAAGTAATTGGTCCGTTAGATGTTATGTTTTTTCCCCCTTTAAAGTGTGTAAATCCATATAACCAACCTTTAACGGCAATATTTGCTGGATCAAACCAAGTAGCTGTATTTAAATCTTGCCCTTCCTGAATTAAAGTCGCATCAATTAAATAATCTAAATGATAGTTTACTAAAACTGAATCTAATAGTGTAGGAAATCCTTTAGCTGGTGATGGATTACCTTCATTAACTACATAATAATACAATTTAAAATCAATATCAATATCTCCAATTTTTTCAGTAATGTTTTGACTCTTCAACTTTGGATCGTTAATTAAAGCTGTTTTACCAGTTGTGATAGGCTTAATTGAATCTATTGTTGAATCATAATAGTGATTTGACAAATACTTTACTAAGGTATCTTTATCTGCTAAAGCTTGTGCTTCATGGTCAAAATTATCTGCAAGTGGATTACTAGCGCTACACGCATATATTAAGATAGATACTATGGCTACTAATACTATATTTTTTATTTTTATCATCTAACTACTAAATTTAAGGGCGCAATTTACGATTTTCATACCTTTGTGAAAAGAGAATTTTAAAATTTTAACTTTTTATATGAGAATTGATAAATATTTGTGGTGTATTAGAGTTTTTAAAACGCGGAATATGGCTGCTGAAGCCTGTAAAAAAGGGCATGTTAAGATTGATGACACTAATTGCAAACCTTCTAAAGAAGTTTATGGAAATGAAAAAATCGGGATTAGAAAGAACCAGATTAATTATAAGTTACAAGTTTTAGATATTCCTGAAAGTAGAGTTGGCGCAAAATTGGTAGATTTATATAGAAAAGATACTACTCCAAAAGAAGAGTTTGAAAAAACAGAAATGCTTAAGTATTCTAAAGATTATTATCGAAAAAAAGGTACTGGAAGACCTACAAAAAAAG
>CAXICE010000207.1:0-3103 GCA_964022045.1 uncultured Polaribacter sp.
ATGATCATAAATCACAATTAAAAGCAACAAAAATGACATCGCCAGATATTAGAGCAGGAATTTCACTATTGATTGCTGCATTATCTGCAAAAGGAACATCTATCATTAATAATATTGAACAAATTGATAGAGGTTACGAAAATATTGAAGCGCGTTTAAAATCTATCGGCGCTAAAATTGAAAGAATAGAAGATTAATACTGAATATGATTCAGAACAAAAATATAAATAGTGTCAGTTTGACACTATTTTTTTATTGGCAAAATTATTGCCAATAAATTGGTACAATTTAACGATTACAACAAATGAGTACAGAAGAAAATATAAAAGAAGAAGAAATTAATAACACAGAATCTGAAGCGAAAGTTGAAGAAAATAAAGAGGTTGTTAAAGAAGAGCCAACAGCAGAAGAAATTATTCAAGCAGAAAAAGATAAATATTTACGTTTGTTTGCTGAGTTCGAAAATTATAAAAAGAGAACTACAAGAGAACGTATTGAATTATACAAAACAGCTGGCCAAGAATTAATGACAAGTTTACTGCCAATTATGGATGATTTTGACAGAGGTTTGGCAGAAATCAAAAAAGCAAAAGACAAAGAATTGCTAAAAGGAATGCAATTGATTAATGATAAATTAAAGAAAACCTTAGAACAAAAAGGATTGACTTTAATGACTGTAAAAGCAGGAGATGTTTTTGATGCAGATATTCATGAAGCAATTACTCAAATTCCGGCACCAACAGATAAACTAAAAGGAAAAGTAATTGATTGTATAGAAAATGGTTATCAATTAGGTGATAAAATTATCCGTTTCCCAAAAGTAGTAATAGGACAATAAATTACAATTAACAATGTACAATTACCTTTGATCATTGATTACTGTTAATTGATAATTGAAAAATTATGGCAAAAAAAGATTTTTACGAAATACTAGGAATTAGTAAATCAGCTTCGGCAGCAGAAATAAAAAAGGCATATCGAAAGATGGCAATTAAATATCATCCAGATAAAAATCCAGATGATGCAACTGCAGAAGAAAAGTTTAAAGAAGCTGCAGAAGCTTACGAAATTTTAAGCGACGATAACAAAAAAGCACGTTATGATCAATATGGACATCAAGCATTTGAAGGTGGTCATGGAGGTGGCGGTGGTTTTGGCGGCGGCGGAATGAACATGGAAGATATCTTTAGTCAATTTGGAGATATTTTTGGTGGTGGTTTTGGCGGTGGATTCGGTGGCGGTGGTCAACGACAAGCTAGAGTTAAAGGAAGTAATATGCGAATTCGCGTAAAATTAACTTTAGAAGAAATTGCTAAAGGTGTTGAGAAAAAAGTAAAAGTTCGTAGAAAAGTTCAAGCAGACGGTGTTACATATTCAACTTGTTCAACTTGTAATGGATCAGGTCAAGTAACAAGAGTTACCAATACAATTTTAGGTAGAATGCAAACTGCAGCAACTTGTCCTACATGTCAAGGAGCAGGTCAAAGCATTAAGTCAAAACCAAATGGTTCAGATGCCAACGGATTGATTGTAAAAGAAGAAACAGTTTCGATTCAAATTCCGGCAGGAGTTACAGAAGGTGTGCAATTAAAAGTTGCAGGAAAAGGAAATGAAGCGCCAGGCAAGGATTCTGTTTCTGGTGATTTATTAGTTTTGATTGAAGAAATTCAGCATGAAACTTTAAAAAGAGAAGGAACAAATATTCATTACGATCTATATGTAAATCTTTCTGAAGCTGTTTTAGGGGTTAGTAAAGAAGTAGCCACTGTAACAGGAAAAGTAAAAATTAAAATTGAAGCAGGAACTCAATCAGGAAAAATTTTACGCTTAAAAGGAAAGGGTTTGCCAAGTATTGAGCGTTATGGAAACGGAGATTTCTTAATTCATATCAATGTTTGGACTCCCCAAGAATTATCTAAAGAGCAAAAACAGTTCTTTGAATCGATGAAAAATGATGAAAACTTTGAGCCAAATCCAAATAAATCTGACAAATCTTTCTTTGAAAAAGTAAAAGATATGTTTTCGTAACAATTGTTACAATACAATAAAATAAATAACGTATATTTGTAGTCTTATTAGTTGAAAGACTAATAATTCTTTTTCATAGCAATTTTCCCACTTAAGTAATTAAGTGGGTTTTTTTATTTGTATTTTTGCCGCATAAAATTTAGCAGATCTATCTTATCGCCACGCTAATAGCGTGGAGGAAAGTCCGGACACCAAAGAGTAGCATAGCGGATAACATCCGTCCAATGTAAATTGAGGACAAGTGCAACAGAAAGCAAGTACAGTTCGGCTGTAGTGAAACCAGGTAAACTCTATGCGGTGCAATGCCACGTATATTAGAGATTGAGAGCTACTCGCTCGATTCTAAGGGGTGGGCAGATTGATTCTAAGAGTAATTTTAGAACTAGATAAATGATAAGATTCTGGTTAACAGAAAACAGGATTCGGCTTATTGATCTGCTTTATTTTATATTCTTCATTATTAATATGATAATTTAGGTGACTTTTAGGAGTTTATTTTTATTGAATTATCATTATTATTCGAATTAAACAATAAATACCTATTAATTACTTCGATTTGCTATTTATTATGCAATAATCAATAGAAAATTGTACTTTTGCAAAACAAAAATTAAACAATTATAACCTATGGCTTTTGATATTGAAATGATTAAAGAGGTTTATTCTAAAGTTGTTGAAAGAGTAGATGCTGCTCGTAACATAACTGGTAAACCATTAACACTTGCTGAAAAGATTTTATACACTCACCTTTGGGATGGACAACCAACCAAAGCATTTGAAAGAGGTAAAGATTATGTAGATTTTGCTCCAGATAGAATAGCATTACAAGATGCAACTGCGCAAATGGCTTTATTGCAGTTTATGCAAGCAGGAAAAACAAAAGTTGCTGTACCAACAACAACGCATTGTGATCATTTAATTCAAGCTAAAAACGGTGCAAGTACAGATTTACAATCGGCTTTAAATACTTCTAACGAAGTTTTTAATTTTTTAGAATCTGTATCAAATAAATACGGTTTAGGATTTTGGAAACCAGGTGCAGGAATTATACACCAAGTAGTTTTAGAAAATTATG
>CAXICE010000208.1:0-3098 GCA_964022045.1 uncultured Polaribacter sp.
TTTTTGGCTATTATTTTATGCCGTTTAATATCTGTTTGATGTGATTTGTACTTTCCATTTCATTATAAATTTCTGTAAAATCGTTTGCTTGCATTAACTTTTTAAATTCCTGCAAGTTATTTATATATTCTTCTAATGTCTCTATAACATTGGTTTTATTTTGCTCAAAAATTGGTGTCCACATTGCTGGCGAACTTTTAGCCAAACGTACTGTTGATGCAAATCCAGAACCAGCCATATCAAAAATATCACGCTCATTTCTCTCTTTTTCTATGACGGTTTTACCCAACATAAAAGAACTAATATGTGATAAATGCGAAACATACGCAATGTGTTTATCGTGCGATTTTGCATCCATATAACGAATGCGCATTCCTAGTTTTGAGAAAATCTCTAAGGCTTTTTCTTGCAACTTAAACGCTGTTTTTTCCACTTCGCAAATAATGTTTGTTTTTTGATTGAACAAACCAACATGTGCTGCTGTTGGTCCAGAAAATTCTGTTCCCGCTATTGGATGCGTAGCTAAATAATTTCTCCTTTTTGGATGCTTTTCTAATACTTTACAAATTTGTTCTTTTGTTGAACCAACATCAATTAGTAAACAATTATCGTTGATTTTATCTAATACATTCGGAATAACTTCTAATTGTACATCAACCGGAATGGAAACAATTACAATATCTGCAATATCTAAAGAATCAAAATTCGCCTTTTGATCAATTACACCTAATTCCAACGCTTTTTCTAAATGATTCTCGTTTGTGTCAATTCCGTAAATAGTGGCTTTTGGATAATTTACTTTTATATCCATCGCCAAACTCCCGCCAATTAATCCAATTCCAATTACAAATACATTCATTTTTTGTTTCTTTTCTTCTCGACTCCGCTCGAAATGACATTTTGTTTGTCAGGTTGAGCGGAGTCGAAACCTAAATTCTATTAATCGCTTCTTTAATTACTTCTTTCGATACACATAATGAAAATCGTATGTAACCTTCGCCATTTTCACCAAAAACAGTTCCTGGCGCTACAAAAATATCACTATTATATAGTAAGTTATCTGTAAATTCTTCGGATGTTTTCCCTGCGGGAATTTTTGCCCAAACAAATAATCCAGTTGTGTTTTTATTGTAGGTACATTTTAATTTATTGGCCAATTTAAAAACCAAATCTCTACGGTCTTCGTATTCTTTATTTTGATTTTGAAACCAACTTTCTGTTAAATGTAACGCTTCAATTGCACCTTTCTGAATTCCGTAAAACATACCAGAATCCATATTACTTTTTACTTTTAAAATCTGATTTATAAAATTAGAATTCCCTAAAACCATTCCAACGCGCCAACCTGCCATGTTAAAAGTTTTACTTAAAGAATTCAATTCTAAAGCAATGTCTTTTGCACCATCAACTTGTAAAATACTTAATGGATTATCATTTAAAATAAAGCTATACGGATTGTCATTTACAATTAATATTTGATGCTTTTTTCCGAAGGCAATCAACTTTTCAAAAGTGTCTTTTAATGCATTTGTTCCTGTTGGCATATGCGGATAATTGACCCACATAATTTTTACTTTTGACAAATCTAGCTTTTCTAATTCCTCAAAGTTTGGTTGCCAATTATGCACTGCATCCAAGTTATAAAAAACAGGTTCTGCTCCAACCAATTTTGTTACAGAACTGTATGTTGGATATCCTGGATTCGGAATTAAAACCTGATCACCTTCATTTAAAAAAGCCATAGAAATATGCATTACACCTTCTTTGCTTCCCATTAATGGCAAAACCTCATCATCAGCATTTACAGCAACATTAAACTTCTGTTTATAAAACGCTGCAATTGCATTTCGTAATTCTGGCAAACCTTGATAGCTTTGATATTTATGCGCAGCAACATCGTTAAAACTTTTTTGAATTGCCTCAACAACTTTCGTTGGCGGCAACAAATCTGGACTCCCAATTCCGATGTTTATAATTGGTTTACCTGATGCAGCCAACTCTCTTACTTCTCTTAATTTAGTTGAAAAGTAATATTCTTCTACGGTTTCTAATCTTTTTGCTGATTCTATCATTTTCTTTTTTACTTCATTAGTAAGACCTTTCGACTGCGCTCAAGGTGACATTTTCTATCTATTTTTACTCTCTTCCGTTTTTATAAGCTCCTAAAACCTTAAATGCTGATGCCATAATTTCAATGATTGCAGTTGCTTTTTCATAATTTTTATAATCATCAAAAGTAACATCCACAAAAAATGAATATTTCCAAGGCGATTCTATTACTGGCAAAGACTGAATCTTTGTTAAATTCATTTTACAATCACTCAACACGTTTAAAATCGCAGCCAAACTTCCTCTTTTATGATCTAACTGAAATTTTAATGACGCTTTATTTATATTGTTAATTCCGTTTTTTGGTTTTCCTGTTTGTACAATTACAAATCTGGTTGCATTGTCTTTCATTGTTTGGATTTCATCTTCCAACACTTCCAATCCAAAAATATCTGCTGCTAATTTTGGTGCAATTGCCGCAACGCCTTTTAACTGATTTTTTGCAATTCGTTTTGCAACTTCTGCCGTATCAACATCTTCTACCAATTTTATATGTGGATATTTTTTAAAAAACGCTTTACATTGCAACAACGCCATTGGATGCGAACAAACTTCTTTGATATCTTCAATTTTTTGTCCGTTTAACGCCATTAAATGATGATGAATATTTAAGTATTCTTCGCCACAAATGTGTAAATTATTTGCATCAATTAATGCGTAATTTGGTATGATAGAACCCGCGATTGTGTTCTCTAACGCCATAATGCCTTGTGTTGCTTTTTGCGTTAATAAAGCATCTACCAAAACATCAAAAGACATGCATTCTTTTAAATGTATTGTTTCACCATAAAAATTGCGAGCAACTTTATGATGATTAGAACCTTGAGCTCCTTGTATGGCGATTGTGTTTTTCATTTTAGTCATAAAAAAAAGCCTCGAAATTCGAGACTTTATGATATATTATTTGCGTTAACAATATTGTACAAAGTCTCAACTCTTATTTAAAAAATAAAAGTAAAAATAGAAACCTTGCCAAACGTTTTGTAACA
>CAXICE010000209.1:0-3079 GCA_964022045.1 uncultured Polaribacter sp.
GGATTTTGGAAACCAGGTGCAGGAATTATACACCAAGTAGTTTTAGAAAATTATGCATTTCCTGGAGGAATGATGATTGGAACCGATTCTCACACAGTAAATGCTGGTGGATTAGGAATGGTTGCAATTGGAGTTGGTGGAGCAGATGCTGTTGATGTAATGGCAGGAATGGCTTGGGAATTAAAGTTTCCTAAATTAATTGGTGTAAAATTAACTGGAAAATTATCTGGTTGGACTGCACCAAAAGATGTGATATTAAAAGTAGCTGGAATTGTTTCTGCAAAAGGAGGAACAGGAGCTATCGTAGAATATTTTGGAGAAGGAGCCAAAGCAATGTCTTGTACAGGAAAAGGAACTATCTGTAATATGGGAGCAGAAATTGGAGCAACCACTTCTACTTTTGGTTATGATGAGTCTATGGAGCGCTACTTACGTGCAACAGATAGAAATGATGTTGCTGATGCCGCAAATTCTGTAAAAGATTATTTAACTGGTGATGATGAAGTGTATGCAAATCCTGAGCAATATTTTGATCAAGTGATTGAAATTAACTTATCAGAATTAAGTCCGTTATTAAATGGACCTTTTACGCCAGATTTATCTACAAAAGCAGGATCAGACATGAACACTGCTGCAACTGCAAACGATTGGCCATTACAAGTTGAATGGGGATTGATTGGTTCTTGTACAAACTCTTCTTATGAAGATTTATCAAGAGCAGCTTCAATCGCGCAGCAAGCAATAGATAAAGGATTAAAAACTAAAGCTGAATTCGGAATTAATCCAGGTTCAGAAAAAGTAAGATATACGGCTGATAGAGACGGAATTTTAGAGGTTTTCGAAAACTTAGATGCTAAGATTTTTACAAATGCTTGTGGACCATGTATCGGTCAATGGGCACGTTATGAAGATCCAAAAAATGCACCTAAAAACTCAATCATTCATTCGTTTAACAGAAACTTTGCAAAACGCGCAGATGGAAATCCAAATACACATGCATTTGTTGCATCACCAGAAATGGTTGCTGCAGTAACAATTGCAGGTCGTTTAGATTTTAATCCGATGACGGATAAATTAATCAACGAAAGCGGAGAAGAAGTAATGTTAGACGAACCAACTGGATGGGAATTGCCTCCAAAAGGTTTTGAAGTAAAAGACGATGGATATTTAGCACCTGAAGAAGATGGAAGTCACGTAAATGTTGTGGTAAATGATGATTCTGAACGTTTAGAATTGTTAACACCATTTACACCTTTAGGAAATGAATTAAACGGAGTTAAATTATTAATTAAAGCACATGGAAAATGTACAACAGATCATATTTCTATGGCTGGACCTTGGTTACGTTTCCGTGGTCATTTAGATAACATTTCTAACAACTGTTTAATTGGTGCTGTAAATGCTTTTAACATGAAAACTAACTTTGTAAAAAGTCAGATTTCTGGTGAATATGATGCGGTTCCAAAAACACAAAGAGCTTATAAAGCAGCAGGAATTAAAACAATTGTTGTTGGAGATCATAATTATGGTGAAGGTTCTTCTAGAGAACACGCTGCAATGGAACCTAGACATTTAGGTGTTGCTGCTGTTATTGTAAAATCTTTTGCTAGAATTCACGAAACAAACTTGAAAAAACAAGGAATGTTAGGATTGACATTTGCTAATGAAGCAGATTACGATTTAATTCAAGAAGATGATACTTTTAACTTTGTAGATTTAAATGAGTTTGCTCCTGGTAAACCATTAACTTTAGAAGTTGTGCATGCTGATGGAAGTAAAGATACAATCATTGCAAATCATACATACAATCAAGGACAAATTGAATGGTATAATGAAGGTTCTGCATTGAACTTAATCAAAAAAGAAAATGCTGCTTAGTATTTTCTTATTGAAATAAAATAAAAAAGCTCTTAAGAAATTAGGAGCTTTTTTTATGTAATTAATTCTATTTTTTCCGACAGACCTTTTATATTTATCACAAATGAAAATCACTAAAAAACACCTTACAAATATTGGATTTGTAGTACTCATCGGATTAATGATATATCCACCAACAAAAGTGTACTTTATAAGATTAATTTCTTTTTCTCCTTCAGAAACCAAAGTTGAAAATCAAACTCGAATAGAAAATACAGATTGGCAATTAAAAGGATTGAATACTGATAACATCAACTTTAATCAGTTAGAGAACAAAGTAATATTTATTAGTTTTTGGGCAACTTGGTGTGCACCATGTGTAGCAGAAATGCCAAGCATGCAAAAATTGTATGATGATTATAAAAACAAGGTTACTTTTCTATTTGTTACCAATGAAGATTGGCAAATAGTTTCAAAATTTTATAAAAAAAAGAAGTTTAACTTCCCAACATACAATCAGTTTGTAAACGCACCTAAAGAATTAGAAAGTTCATCAATTCCAGCTACTTTTATCATTGATAAAAATAAAAATATTGTAGTTGATAAAAGAGGTCCAGCAAATTGGAATTCATCAGCCACAAGAGTTATTTTAGATAAATTATTAAAATAAGAAAGCTCCCTATCTCTAGGAAGCTTTCAGGAATCAATCAATCTATACCAAACTAACTAGATTGAATCATTTTTAGAGGAACTCTATAAACAGTACCTTTTTTAATACCTTTTACAGAAACTTTTTTATAGTTCAATTTTGATTTTACATAATTGGTAATATCTTCATTTTTTGAATTTACAGAAACTACTACTAATTCGTTTTGATTATTTAACATTACAGAAACTTGTGCTTCTAATGTTTTGTTTGATAAATCATAAGAATGATTACCTAATAACGATACAATTTCTGTTCTTAATACTTTTTTTGCTTTTGTGTTTGGTCCAGAATTAGTGTTTGCTGATGCCGGTAAAACGGTAAGTAAGCCTAATGCAATTACTGCAATAATTGTTTTTAAATTTTTCATTTTATATGTGGTTTTAAATTACATGTTATATCTAATAGACTACTACAAAACAAAAAGGTTTCATTGTAAAATACGTTTTAGCTTTTGCTTAACAGCATTTAACAGAGTTTAAGAAATAGATGTTAAATTCTAAGAAAATTTTAAGA
>CAXICE010000210.1:0-3069 GCA_964022045.1 uncultured Polaribacter sp.
AAGATGTAACAAAAGAATTGATTTCATTTTTTGCAGCACAAATTTCTAAATTACATCAACTAAAAGTAAACGATATTATTATTGATGTTGGTTTTGGTTTCGGAAAAACCATTGAACATAATTATCAATTATTAAAAGATTTAGCACTTTTCAAAAACTTAGACGCTCCAATTTTAGCAGGAATTTCTAGAAAATCGATGTTATACAAACCATTAGAAATCACACCACAATTAGCTTTAAACGCAACAACTTCTGCTAACACAATTGCATTGTTAAATGGCGCAAACATTTTACGAGTTCACGATGTAAAAGAAGCAATGGAAGCCATTAAAATTGTTGAGCAATTAAATTAAATTTTCTGTACATTTACATCATCAGCAAAAAAACATGTTAGACTTTATCGATTTTTCTATTTTAGACATTCTAGATATTCTTCTAGTTGCTGTGTTATTATACTACATTTATAAGCTTTTAAAAGGAACAGTTGCCATTAATATTTTTATAGGAATTGCATTTATTTTCTTGATTTGGAAAGTAACACAAGCCTTAAAAATGGAAATGTTAAGTGGTATTCTTGGCTATTTATTAAGTGGTGGAGTTATTGCATTAATCATTGTTTTTCAACAAGAAATTAGAAAATTTTTATTGATGATTGGAACTACTAATTTTTCATCAAAAAGAAGTTTTTTAAAACAGTTAAAATTCTTACAATCAGAAATTGAATCGGAAACAGATGTTGATATTTTAGTGAATTCTTGTTCTAAATTATCTAAAAGTAAAACGGGCGCATTAATTGTGATTGAACGCACCAATAATTTAGATTTTTTAATCAATTCTGGTGACAACATGAATGCTTCTTTAAACGGCGCTCTTTTAGAAAGTATCTTCTACAAAAACAGTCCGTTACATGACGGAGCAACTGTAATTAGAGATAATTTTGTTGTTGCAACTCGTGTGGTTTTACCATTGTCGAACGAAAAAATTCCTGCGCGTTTTGGTTTGCGTCATAAAGCAGCGATTGGCGTTACAGAAAAAACGGATGCGTTGTGTTTATTAGTTTCTGAAGAAACGGGAGAAATATCGTATATAAAAGATGGTTCTTTCCAAATGTACAAGGACTTTAGCGACTTAAAAGAAAAGATTAAAAACGATTTAGATTAAGTCAATTCTACGCTACTAAACTGTTTTTCGTACAAGTTTTTGTAATATCCTTCATTCTTTTTCAGCAATTGTTTGTGCGTTCCTTGCTCAACAATTAAACCTTTATCCATCACAATAATTTTATCGGCTTTTTTAATCGTTGCCAATCTGTGCGCAATTACAATTGATGTTCTTCCTTTGGTAATTGTATCAGTTGCAAACTGAATCATTTGCTCTGCGTGAGAATCAACCGATGATGTTGCTTCATCCAAAATTAAAATACTTGGTTTACTAACATACGCTCTTAAAAACGCAATTAATTGTCGTTGACCAGAAGACAACATCGCTCCTCTTTCTTTTACATTGTAATGATATCCGTTTGGCAACGTCATTATAAAATCGTGAATTCCGATTTGTTTTGCAGCTTCTTCAACTTCTTCAAAAGTGATGTTTTCATCTTTTAAAGTGATGTTATTTAGGATGGAATCAGAAAACAAAAACACATCTTGTAACACAATTGCTATTTGATTTCTCAATGAATTTATTTCGTAGTCTTTTACAGAAACTTCATCAACACAAATAGTTCCAGAATCGATTTCATAAAAACGATTTATCAAATTTATAATGGTTGATTTTCCAGCGCCTGTTGCACCAACAATCGCAACAGTTTGACCTTTTTCAACTTGAAAAGAAATTCCTTTTAAAACTTCTTCATCTTTAATATATGAAAAACGAACATCTTTAAACTCGATTTTTCCTTGTAAATCTTTCGCTACAATTGTTCCATTTTTATCAATACTACTATCCGTATCCATCACGCCAAAAACACGTTCTCCAGAAACAATTCCCATTTGTAACGTATTAAATTTATCAGCAATTTGGCGTAAAGGTCTAAACAACATTTGTGTCATCATAATAAAACTCATGATTTCTCCTGGAGCAACATTTACATTATTTACGGATTGTAATCCGCCATACCAAACTAATAATCCAATAGCGATGGATGATAAAACTTCTGCAACTGGAAAGAAAATTGAATAATACCAAACCGCTTTTACGTGCGCTTTTTTGTGCTTATCGTTTATTTCCATAAACTTTTCATATTCAATTTTTTCTCTACTAAAAAGTTGCACGATTTTCATTCCGGTTACGCGCTCTTGTACAAATCCATTTAAATTTGCAACTTGAGTTCTTACTTCTTGAAAAGTAGACTTTATAGCAATTTGAAATAATTTTGTCGCATAAATTAGGATTGGTAAAACTGCCAAAGCGATTAATGCTAATTGCCAATTCATTAAAAGCATTACAACAATTACCACCAACATTTTTAAAATATCACTAATAATCATAAACAAACCTTGACTAAAAGAACTTGCAATGGTTTCGATATCAGAAACTACTCTAGTTACCAATCTACCAACAGAAGTTGTATCGAAATACGACATTTTAAATTGCAATATTTTTCTGAATATTTTAGCTCGCATATCTCTAATTATATGCTGACCAATCCAATTTGCAAAATAAATAAACAACACTTGCAAAACTACTTCTGCAATTAACACAGCAAGCATTAATAAGGTGTAATCTAATAAAGTGGCTTCGTTTTTATTTGTAGTAAAATCTGCAACGGCTTCTTTCAGTAAATAAGGTCTGTAAGCAGATAAAAATGCTGTTGCTACAACCGCAAAAGTTGCAATAATAAAATGAGTTTTATAACTTTTAGCAAAGCTTAAAATTCTCATAAATATTTTTGCATCAAATGCTTTTCCTGACTCTTTTTTACTCATAATTAATAGGCTATTTCTGTTAAAAACAACCCCTTTGCCGGAACAGATAATCCAGCATTTGATCTGTCTTTACTTAAAATAATATTTCTAAAATCTTCTTTAGTGATTTTATGTTTTCCAACATCTACCAAAGTTCCAACAA
>CAXICE010000211.1:0-3068 GCA_964022045.1 uncultured Polaribacter sp.
TTATTTTTTATATTTAAAAGTACCAACCAATAGTATAGACATCAACATTCATCCAACAAAAACAGAGATAAAATTTGAGAATGAAAAAGATATTTATGCCATTTTACGAGCAACTATAAAACATAGTTTAGGCCAATATAATGTGGCGCCTGTATTAGATTTTAATAGAGATAGCACATTAGACACGCCTTATAATTTCAATTCTAAAACTACTGCTGCCACACCAAAAATTGCAGTTGACCCAAATTTTAATCCCTTTAAACCAGATCAAAAAAAGTATCAACCAAAAAAGGATTCTTTTCAAAAGCAATCTCAAAATTGGGAAAGCTTATACACTTCTGTAGAAACATTAGAAACTACTAATCAAGAAGAACTTTTTAATCAAGAAGAAACTACTGAAACTGGAAAAACATTTCAAATTCAGAAAAAATATTTATTGAGCTCTATAAAATCTGGAATGGTTTTAATCAACCAAAATTTAGCGCATCAACGGGTATTGTACGAAGAGTTTTTAGAAAGCATTACGGTAAACGAAGCAACGAGTCAACAACTATTATTTCCGGTTCATATTTCGTTTTCAAAAGCCGATATTGAAATGATAGAAAACATGAAATCTGATTTAGAAAACACTGGTTTTATGTTCGATTCTATTTCTGATGAAGCTGTTGTTATTAAAGGAATTCCGACTTCAATTACAGAAAGTAAAATTGCCATATTATTAGAGCAATTATTAGAAGATATGAAAATTGAAGTTCCTGAATCTAGCTTTAGTCATTTTGATGTAATGGCAAAATCTTTTGCAAAGTCATTGGCTATAAAAACCGGAACAACTTTATCAAACAAAGAGCAAGAAAACCTAGTAAACAACTTATTTTCTTGTAAAGAACCAACTGCTGCTCCATCAGGAAAAGCAACTTTTAAAACATTAACAATTAAAGAAATTGATGCTATTTTTAATAGTCATTAAAACACATAAAAATGGGTAGAATTACAGAAGCAATAAAACATTTAATCATTATCAACATCATCTTTTTTGCAGTTCCGCAAATGATGAAATTAGATATTGCTCAATATCTTGCTTTGTATTTTCCAAAAAATGAAAGCTTCGGACTTTGGCAATATGTTTCTCATATGTTTATGCACGGAAGCTTTATGCACATTGCATTTAACATGTATGCTTTATGGGCTTTTGGAACGCCGTTAGAGCAAATGTGGGGGAAAAACAAATTCTTGTTTTTCTATTTTTCTGCTGGATTAGGCGCCGGAATTATTTATACGTTGGTGAATTATTATCAATTTAATAGTGTTTACGATCAGTTGATAAATATGGGTATTACCAGTTCAGAAATTCAAGCAATTTTAGATACTGGAAGCTACAATGATGCAATTATTTCTTTAAGCAATAAAGAAATGAGCGAGTTTTATAGCTTGTATCACACGCCAGCAGTTGGTGCTTCTGGAGCAGTTTACGGAATTTTAGTTGCCTTCGGAATGACTTTTCCAAATGCAAAATTAGCATTGATATTTTTTCCAGTTCCAATTGCAGCAAAATACTTTATTCCCGTGATGTTATTAGGAGATTTATTCTTCGGAGTTACAAAATATTCAATCGGAAATGTAGCGCATTTTGCACATATTGGTGGCGCAATCATTGGATTTATAATTGCTTGGTATTGGAAGAAAAATCAATTTAGAATGCAATAAATGAGTATCATTCAAAAAATACAAACCAAATTTAAATACGCCAATATTGTAGAAAAATTTATTTCTATCAATGTAGCAATTTTTGTCTTGATTTTTATCTTAAACGCATTAGGATTTCTTTTTCAAGCAAACAGTTCTGTTGCAAATTGGTTTATTTTACCTGCAACTTTTGATGGTTTTATTTCTAAGCCTTGGTCTATAATTACCTACGGATTTATCCATGTTGATTTCATTCATATTTTAATGAATTTAATTTCGCTGTATTTTATTGGTAATTTATTTATCAATTATTTTACGCCAAAACAGTTTATTTCGTTTTACATTTTAGGAACTTTATTTGGAGGAATTATATTTCTATTAAGCTATAATTTTTTTCCAGTTTTTGCCAACGATGTTTCTAATAGTTTTTTGTTGGGCGCGTCAGCAGGAGTTTCTGCTATTTTTATAGGATTGGCAACTTACATTCCAAATTATCAATTTAAAATTCCGTTAATAGGATTTGTAAAATTGTGGCATTTAGCCGCGATTTGGGTTGCGTTGGATGTGATTCAAATTCCTGCTGGAAATGCTGGTGGAAGATTAGCTCATATTGGCGGTGCTTTATTTGGGTTTTTATATGTAAGTCAAGCCAGCAATGTAAAAATTGATATTTGGAGTAAAATCGCAAGCTTCTTTACCTCTAAAAAGAAACCTTTAAAAACGGTTTATAAATCGAAAAAAACAACACAAAAAAAACAAGCAAATACTACTTACAAACAGCAAAAAATAAATGTTATTTTAGATAAAATCAGCAAATCTGGTTACGACACTTTATCTCAAGAAGAAAAAGATTTTTTATTCAAACAAGGAAAATAATTGATGAAAAAAGAATCTCTTTTTAATAAACTATTATTTTTTATCAATTCTGTATTTGCAGTTTTATTACTGCTCTCTTTTATACTTCCGTACATTTCTCCAAAAGCATTTTCTGTATTTGCCGTAATTAGTCTTTTTGTACCAATTTTATTTGTCGGAAATTTACTTTTTTTATTCTATTGGGTTTTAAAACTAAAAAAGCAACTACTTTTATCGGCTTTGGTTTTGGTAATTGGCTGGCTAATTTCTGCTCCATTTTACAAATTTTCTAATGAAAAAGAAGCTAAGAACAACGATTTAAAAGTAATGAGTTATAATGTAAGAATGTTTAATTTTTACAAATGGAATTCTGACACGGATTTAGCACAAAAAACATTTGATTTTATAAACAAAACTTCGCCAGATATTTTAGCAATACAAGAATATTACGAATCATCAAAAATCACATTTTCTTATCCGCATAAATATGTAAAAACCAAAAGTAAAAGCAACAAATTTGGTTTGGCTAT
>CAXICE010000212.1:0-3064 GCA_964022045.1 uncultured Polaribacter sp.
ATGTTGATCAATCCGAATGATGAAGAAGCGTTAAAGAGAATTATCAATTATCCAGCGCGCGGAATTGGTCAAACTACAATTGATAAGTTAACCATTGCGGCAAATCATTATAAAAAATCAATTTTTGAAATTCTAAGGAATTTAGACAAGGTTGATATTAAAATAAATGCTGGAACAAAAAATAAACTACAAGATTTTGTCAATACAATTTTACGATTACAAATAGATTCGCAAAAAATGAATGCTTTTGAAATTGCTGATGTAGTTGTAAAACAAGTGCGTTTAATTAAAGATTTAGAAAAAGACGGCACGCCAGAATCTGTGAGTAAAGTAGAGAATGTTCAAGAATTATTAAACGGAATTAAAGACTTTATTACCGATAAAATTGAAACTGGTGAAGATGCGTCATTAACATCATTTTTAGAAGATGTTGCATTGGCAACAGATTTTGATTCTGATAAAAAAGACGACACACCAAGAGTTTCTATGATGACCATTCATCAATCTAAAGGATTAGAATATCCGTATGTGTATGTAGTTGGTTTAGAAGAAAACTTATTCCCTTCAGGAATGAGCATGAATACAAGAAGCGAGCTAGAAGAAGAGCGTAGATTGTTTTATGTAGCCTTAACTAGAGCAGAACATCAAGCGTATTTGACGTATGCGCAAACGCGATATCGTTGGGGAAAATTAACCGACGCAGAACCAAGTAGATTTTTAGAGGAAATTGATGAAAGTTTTTTAGAATATTTAACACCAAAAAAAACAGAACCTTCAGTAAACCGTTTTGTGGATGCAAGTTTGTTTGACACACCCTCAAAAACCATTCGTTTTCAAAAACCAATACAGCGTAAAAAACAAGAATTTAAAGCCAAAAAAGAAAACACATTTATTCCGCCAAAAAAGTTAAAGAAAATAACGAATACAACTTCAGAAAAAAGCAACCTTTTTGATAATAATATTACCATTGGAACGTTTGTAGAACATAACCGATTTGGTAGTGGAGAAGTGTTAAGTTTAGAAGGAAACGGGCCTAATAAAAAAGCAGAAATTAAATTCGGAACTGTAGGAAAGAAAAAATTATTATTACAGTTTGCCAAATTAAAAGTAATCGGATAAAATAGCATGATTTTATTTTTTGATTACTTAAAATAAATACCTAATTTGCAAACGATAAAATACTTCAAAAACAAAAAGAAATAAAAAGCGAAATAGCTTATAATTTCAATAAAACTTAGCATGGAATTCCAACTAGAATATAACTCAGAAAGACCGTTAATGATTATCCCAGAATACGGCAGACACATCCAAAAATTAGTAGATCATTGTGTTTCTTTAGAAGATAAAGAAGAAAGAAATACTATGGCAAAAGCAATTGTAGATGTAATGGGTAATTTACAGCCTCATTTACGTGATGTGCCAGATTTTAAACATAAGTTATGGGATCAATTGTTTATTATGTCTGGATTTGGTTTAGATGCAGATTCGCCTTACGAAAAACCATCTAAAGAAGAATTACAAGAAAAACCAGATTCTTTACCTTATCCAAAATCGGCATCTAGATATCGCTATTATGGTAACAATATACAAGCTATGATTGATGTTGCGTTAGCGTGGGAAGAAGGAGAAAAAAGAGAAGCATTGGTCTTTACGATTGCTAATCACATGAAGAAATGCTATTTAAATTGGAATAAGGATACAGTTGATGATGCAGTTATTTTTAATCATTTATATGACTTGTCGGATGCAAAAATCGATTTAAGAAACTCTGAAGAAAAATTATCAGAAAGTAGAAATTTACTTAGAAAGAGAACTTCTCAACAAGGTAAAAATAATTCAAAGAACTACAAATCAAACAACAGAAATAATAACAACAATAATAGAAGAAAATAAATATGGCATCATTTAAAATTGAAGGTGGACACAAACTACATGGTACAATTACTCCACAAGGAGCAAAAAATGAAGCCTTACAAGTTATTTGTGCAGTATTATTAACTCCAGAAAAAGTTGTTATTGATAACATTCCTGATATTATTGATGTAAATAAATTAATTTTTATTTTGGGTGAGTTAGGTGTTAAAATAGAAAAGTTAGCACCAAATTCTTATAGTTTTCAAGCGGATGAAATTAATTTAAATTATTTAGAATCTGCAGATTTTAAAAGAGATGGAAGCTCTTTAAGAGGTTCAATTATGATTGTCGGCCCTTTATTAGCACGTTTTGGAAAAGGATATATTCCAAGGCCAGGCGGCGATAAAATTGGACGTAGAAGATTAGACACGCACTTTGAAGGTTTTATTAGATTAGGTGCAAAATTTAGATATAATAGAGAAGAATATTTTTACGGAGTAGAAGCAGAAGAGTTATACGGAACAGAAATGTTGTTAGACGAAGCTTCTGTAACCGGAACTGCAAATATTTTAATGGCATCGGTTTTAGCAACAGGTACAACAACAATTTACAACGCAGCTTGTGAACCATATATTCAGCAATTATCAAAAATGCTGAACTCAATGGGCGCAAGAATATCTGGCGTTGGCTCTAATTTATTAACCATTGAAGGTGTTAAGGAATTAAAAGGTTGTCGTCATAGAATTTTACCAGATATGATTGAAATTGGTTCTTGGATTGGTGTTGCAGTAATGACACAATCAGAATTAACCATAAAAGATGTTAGCTGGAAAGATTTAGGGCAAATTCCAAATGTTTTTAGAAAGCTAGGAATTCAGTTAGAAAGAAAAGGAGACGACATATATATACCTTCGCAAGAAACTTATGAAATTCAGAATTATATTGATGGTTCTGTTTTAACAGTTTCAGATGCACCTTGGCCTGGATTTACACCAGATTTGTTAAGTATTGTTTTGGTGATTGCAACACAGGCAAAAGGAACTGTTTTAATTCATCAAAAAATGTTCGAAAGCCGTTTGTTCTTTGTTGATAAATTAATTGATATGGGCGCAAAAGTTATTTTGTCTGATCCACACAGAGCAGTTGTTATTGGTCATGATCATAAATCACAATTAAAAGCAACAAAAATGACATCGCCAGATATTAGAGC
>CAXICE010000213.1:0-3055 GCA_964022045.1 uncultured Polaribacter sp.
CAAATTCATCAGCAACAACAACGTTAAATAGTGATTATGATGTAGAAGATTATGCAGCATCTACAAATAGACCAAAAATTACTTTTCCTTTTGATATTACAATTGATGGTGAATCAATAACTGTAACTGACATGAAACAGTTAAAATCTTTAATCAGAAAAAATAAAGGAAAGAAAAAACCAGTATTTGTGTTTCCTATTTCTGTAGAATTGGTTGATGGATCAACACAAGAAATTACTGATAAAGAAGCGTTAAGAGCTTATTTAGATGCTTTAGACGAAGGTGTAAAACCAATATTTGTTTTTCCTTTATCATTGATTGTTAACGGAGCAACAGTTGAAGTTTCTGACGAAAATGAATTACAAGCTATAAAAGGAAAATCTGCAAAAGGTAGAAGACCGCATTTAATTTTTCCTTTATCAGTTGTTTTAGCTGACGGATCAACTCAAGAAATAGCAGACAAAGATGAATTTAAAGCGTATTTAGACACCTTAGCTGATGGTGTAAAACCAGAATTTCTTTTTCCTATTTCAGTAGAAAAAAATGGAGAAACTATCGTAGTAAATTCTAAAGATGAGTTTGACGCCTTGGTAAAAAAACCTAAAAAAGGTAAAAGACCTGAGTTTGTTTTTCCTATTTCAGTAACATTAGATGACGGAAGTACACAAGAAATTGTTGATGAAGATGCTTTAAAAACATATCATAAAAGTTTAGCAAGAGGAACAAGACCTGTTTATGTTTTTCCTTTATCAATCATAAAAGATGGCGCAACAATAGTTATTAATAGTCAAGAAGAATTAGATGCATTGTGTGGTAAATAATTTATAAAAAGTTTGGTTTGATTATTTAATAAGATGCGAGTTAATAATTTATTGCTCGCATCTTTCTTTTTCTTAATTTTACCGAATAACAAATTTACTTATGGAACTATTAAAAAATTACCCAACAGAAATTTTAACGCTATTATTTTTAATTGTAACTTTTTTACAATCTGGAATTGATAAAATTACCGATTGGAACGGAAATTTATCTTTTATAAAAGGACACTTTTCTAATTCGCCTTTAAAAAATATGGTTCCTCTTTTATTGGCAATAATTTTAATTGTAGAAATTATAGCAAGTCTTTTTATGATTTTTGGAATTTACCAACTTGCAACCGAAGGCATAAAAACATACGCACTTTTAGGAGCAGAATTAGCAGCTTTATCTCTTATCTTTTTATTGATTGGACAAAGATTGGCAAAAGATTATGCTGGCGCGATGACATTAGCTGTTTATTTTATAATTACACTTTGGGGTGTATACTTATTGAGTAATTAACAACTATAAGTTTTGTTTATTGTAAAAATAAATAAAAATAAATTTTATTGATAAAAAAGGCTTTAAATAATCACTTTTAAGGCGTTTTTCTTTTTTTGGCGACAAAACCTTTGTTTAGATAGTAATAGATTAAAGAAAACCCTTTTAAAAGCCGTTTTATGTGTTTTTAATCACATAAATAAGCGAAGAATACTCAGAAGTTGATTTTGCTTTGAGGTTTGATAAAAATCCTGTGTAAAATGCTTTGAAGTAATTTGTCTTTCCTGTTTTATATTTTTCACTCAACATTGAAACATAATACGAATCGTATTTCATCGGAATTGTTTTTTCTACTTTCATAAAAACGTTTCCAAATAATTTTTTAATCGATGTTTGAGAAAAATGCCAAAGATGTCTTGGCACATCAAAAGCTGCCCAAAATTCTTTATAATGTTTTGCGTCGTAACTTTTATAATTTGGAACCGCAATAATTAAAACACCATTTGTTTTTAATTTTGATTTTAGAATTTCAATATATTCTAATAAGTTTTCTACATGTTCTAAAACATGCCAAAGTGAAATTACATCAAAATTATTTTCTTTCATTTCAGAAATATCACTAAATGCTTTTACATTTTTTTCTTCTGAAATTTGTCTTGCTTCTTCACTTGGTTCAACGCCAAAAACTTTCCAATTATCAGCTTTACAAGTTGCTAAAAAATCTCCTGTTCCAGATCCAATATCCAACAATTTTTTATCCGATAAATTAAAAGAGTTTATTAACTTTAATTTATTTTGTAAAGTACGTTTTCTTACTTTTTGATAAATTTTATCAATAAAACTTTTGCTTGCATTTGTATGAGAAATGTAGTCTTCACTTTTGTAATAGTTTTCTAAATCTGACGGAACTGGTTGCGTTACCATCATATCAAGATCTTTGTTTAATAATAGTTCATAAGATTCTTGAGAAACCGTATAATCTTTGCAACTCATTATGGAAGTTAATCCTTTATAAAGCTCTTTTTCTTTTTTCATTTTTTTAAGCAACATCGTTTTGTTCCACATGGAACACTTCTTTTTATCTACCCATATAAACCAACAATACAGATATATCACTTGGTGAAACACCACTTATTCTACCAGCTTGTGAAATAGATGTTGGTTTAATTTTATTCAATTTTTCTCTAGCTTCAAAAGACAAAGATTTTACTTTTGAATAATCAAATTCTTGGGGAATGTTAACGTTCTCTAATCTATTTAATTTATCTGCATTATTCTTTTCTTTTTCTATATAACCAGAATATTTTAAATAAATTTCTACCTGCTCTATAACTTCAGCATTGATATTATGTTCTAAAACAAAGTTGTTTAGTTTTTCTAAATGCATAAAATCTGAGAAAGCCAATTGAGGTCTGATTGCAACTTTAAAAAGCTTCATGGATTGATTAACTAATGCTAATTTTTTCTTTTCTAAAATGAAATTTAAATCCTCTTTTTTAACACTTAAATTGGTTAAAAATTTAATTAATAATTCAGTTTTCTCTTTCTTTTCTATAACGCGATCCATGCGTTCTTGAGAAGCTAAACCTAATTTATAAGCTCTTGGCGTTAATCTTAAATCAGCATTATCTTGCCTTAATAAAGTTCTATATTCTGCTCTAGAAGTAAACATTCTATATGGTTCTTCTGTTCCTTTAGTAATTAAATCATCTATTAAAACACCAATATATGCTTCATTTCTTTTTAATATAAAAGG
>CAXICE010000214.1:0-3046 GCA_964022045.1 uncultured Polaribacter sp.
GCTAACCGAACGTAATTGATTTGTCGTCCAAAACTGTCTATTAATTTGTTCATTTAAAAAGAAACTAAATCGGGTTGTAAAATTTGTTTTTTTGCTTCTTCGGATGTAAAAATATCTCCAGAATAATGTGTTTTCAAAACTTGTTTAAAGTTGGTTTTTAATTGTGAAAACTCATTGATGAAATCTTGAAAATCGTACGCATCAGATTTCTCCATAAAATGCTTCATTATTTGAATCGAAGCAAAAGTAACAGTTGCATTATATTTTCCGTCTGCATTGTATTTATTTGCAAAACTCTGTAATTGAGAACTGTATTTTTTAAAAGCGATTTCACTTCCGTAATTTGTAATGTAAATCCACGCTAAACGCAAATGCGCTTCGTGCGTAAACCATAATGGGCGAAGTGTACAATTAAAAAATTGTTCTTCAAATTCTGTATCAGAAAGTTTCCAGTGTTTTTCCATTAATGAGGTAATTTCTTACTTAAAACTCCATAGACAAATGCGCCAATAGTTGCTCCTAAAATTACAATTAAAATAGAAGTAATTCCGTGCCCAATTAACACAAACATTGGTCCTGGACAAGCTCCTGCTAATGCCCAACCTAAACCAAAAATAATTCCTCCAACTAAAGTCCTTGTAAAACCCTTGTTCTTTTTTTTAGTAATTATTTTCTCGCCTTTATAATTCTTTATACTTCCTTTTTCAAATAACTGCATAAATACCATTGAGATAAGGACAGCGCTTCCAATAATTCCAAACATGTGGAAAGATTGAAATTTGAACATTTCATAAATTCGATACCAAGAAACCACTTCAGACTTGCTTAAAATGATTCCAAAAAGAGTTCCTATTACTAAAAATTTAATGTTCTTCATAGCTTAAAATATTAATGGAATTAAAAACCAAGTCATCACTAAACCTCCAATAAAAAACCCAATAACTGCTAATAAAGACGGCAATTGTAAACTGCTTAATCCTGTAATTGCATGACCAGAAGTACAACCTCCTGCATAACGAGAACCAAATCCCACTAAAAAACCAGCAACTATTAAAATTGCAAATCCTTTTAAAGAAAAAATATTTTCTGCGCTAAATATTTCTGTTGGAAGATATGATTGTCCTGCGTTTGCAAATCCTATCTCAGACAATTCTGAAACAGTTTCTGGATTTAATGCAATACTTTCTGTTGTCATTAAGTATTGAGAAGATAGAAATCCTCCAATTATAATTCCCAAAACAAAAACCAAACTCCAAGATCTATCCTTCCAATCTTTATTAAAATAACTTGAGGCTTTCCCTGCTCCGCTAATTGTACAGAACGTTTCTAAATTTGTAGAAACCCCAAAGCCTCGTCCAAAATAGTTAATTAACAATAAAACAATTGCTATCATAGGACCAGCAATATACCAAGCCCATGGTTGTAAAATAAATTCCATTTTTATAATTGAGTTTTTAAATAATTCATTGTTTTTTCTGTTGCGCCAATATTTTTTTCAATATATTCCTTATTGATTTTTCCAGTTAATTCTCTAAAACTTTTGTCTTGTTTTAGTTTTGTAAAAATACTAGAAAATTCTTGTTGATTCGCTATAGAAATACATCCTTTTAAAGCAACCAAATCCACAACTTCATTGTATTTTTTATACTCTGTTCCGATAACAATTGGCACTCCAAAAGTTGCTGGTTCAAGAACATTATGAACACCGTTTTTGGTTAAACCTCCACCAACATAAGCAACGTCTGCTTCAGAATATATTTTTGTTAAAATTCCGATTGTATCTACTATAAAAACATCAAACTCTGATAAATTTTTAAGCTCTTTTTCAGAAAACAGTACTGCCTTTTTATTGATTGATTTTTGTAATTTTTTAATATTTTCAGAATTAATATTATGTGGCGCAATGATTATTTTTTCGTTCTCTGAACTTAAATTATTAATATAATGAACCAACAATTCTTCGTCATCTTTCCAAGTGCTTCCTGCAACAACTGTATATTGATTGTTTTTAAACTCAGTAATAAAGTCTAACGAATTGTCTTGTTGTAAAATTTCAAAAACTCTATCAAAACGTGTATCACCACTAATAGTAACGTTCTTAAAACTGATTGAATTTAATAGTTTTTGAGAAACTTCATCTTGCACAAAAAAGTGATGGAATGTCTTTAATGAATTTCTCATAAAAGTTCCGAAAGGTTTAAAGAAAATTTGATTTTTCCTAAAAATTCCTGAAACTAAAACCGTTGGAACGTTTCTTTCTCTTAATTCTTTTAAATAATTTGGCCAAAATTCATATTTTATAAAAACTGCCATTCTTGGGTTCACTATTTCTAAAAATTTTTGAACGTTTCTTTTAGAATCTAATGGCAAATAACAAACAACATCCGCTAGTTCATAATTTTTTCGTATTTCATATCCAGAAGGAGAAAAAAAAGTGAGCAATATTTTATAAGTTGGGTGTTCTTTTTTAACGCATTCAATTATTGGCCTTCCTTGTTCAAACTCACCCAAAGAAGCGGCATGAAACCAAATAACTTTATCATCTTTTTTAAGAAAAGATAATTTGCTGAAGGTTTCTTTTCTTCCAGCAACAAAAAGTTTCATTTTGTTGTTAAACAAAGTAATAATCGGCAGTAAAAAACTTGTAATACTAACAAAAAAACTATAGATAAAACTCATGACTGTAAATGTACAAAATTGAAGCATAAAAAAACTCCCAAACGCAAGTTTGGGAGTTTTGTATTTTTACTTTGTTTTTTATTAAACCTCAAATGGTTCAACAGAAACATAAGATCTATTGTCTCTTTTCTTTTGAAATTGTACAACACCATCTACTTTAGCATGTAATGTATGGTCTTTCCCCATATATACATTTTCTCCTGGATTGTGTGTTGTTCCTCTTTGACGAACGATAATATTACCTGCAATTGCAGCTTGTCCTCCAAAAATTTTAACTCCTAAACGTTTCGATTCTGATTCTCTACCATTCTTCGAACTACCTACTCCTTTTTTATGTGCCATGATTGTATGGTTTTAAAATTGGTTA
>CAXICE010000215.1:0-2992 GCA_964022045.1 uncultured Polaribacter sp.
CCTTCTTTAAAATCGGTTCTAGACTTTTCCCAATCAGATTTTTGCAACCAAACCATCCAGGTGTCGTAATTAATTCCTCCTCTATCTCCAGCTCTATTAGAAACAAACGAAAGCTTTTTTCCGTCTGGACTCCAAACTGGTCCAACATCAGATCTTGGATGCATCGAAACATTTATTTTCATTGCTGGATTTGCCACAGACTGAATGTAAATTTCGCTATCAAAATCTAAATCTTCTTGAGAATATGCAATGTATTTACTATCTGGACTCCAACTAACACCTTCGGCAGCTGCCCAAGTATCAGAATAACTTTTTACGTTGCTAATTTTAGCATCTTTAACATCAGCAATTACCAATTGACCTCTACCAATTCTGTAGGTGATTTTTTTTCTATCTGGAGAAATTTGTGGTTCAAAAACATCAATTTTACTTTTTGTTAATTTAGTAACTTCTGTTTTTAAACTTCTACTTAAATCTACATTTTTATCTGTAGAAACTACTTTATATAATTCATTTTGACCACTTCTGTCTGATAAAAACCCTAATGTATTATCATCAATCCAAAAAGGATTATCATCTCTAAAAGTATGATTACTTACATTGTTTGTGCTTGTTTTGTCTTTATTGTTTTGTTTCACAAAAATCTCTCCATTGATACTTAACGCAATTAATTTTCCGTTTGGAGAAACACTTAAATCTCTAATTCCGTTAGAAACTGTTTTTGTTTCTTCTAATTCAAAACGATTATCTGTAGATAAATTTAAGTTCAGTTTTTTAGTTGAACCGTTTTGCAATTTATAGGTATTTATTTCACTGTTAAAAACAATGGTTCCGTTTTTACTAACTGAGTAAGACCAAACCCCATTTTTATTCAAACGCGTTAAACGTTTTGCATTTCCAGATTTTGATCCGTTTGCATTTACAGAAGTTTTATAAATATTGTATCGTCCGCTTTCTGCACCCACATAATACAAGTTGTTATTTGCATCCCAAAGTGGTGTGTGATCATTCTTTTTACTCGTTGTAATTTGATAATATTGTTTTGTTTTTAAATTATAAATCCAAACATCTCTTTGTGCTGGACCATTATAATCTTCTCGTTCAATTCTACAAGCACCTTTTACAAAAGCCACTAAATTACCATTCGGAGAAATAGTTGCTTGGCTTCCTAAAGCAGTCATAAAACGTTGAGGAGTTTCGCCTTTTTCACTTACAGCATAGATTGCTGGATCCCATTCTGGCCCTTTATAAACTCTGTTGGATGTGAATAATATATCTCCATTAGAATTCCATTGCGATGGTGTATTTGTAGTTGGAAAATAGGTTAATTGTGATGGAATTCCGCCATTTACACTCGTTGTAAAAATGTTTACATTTCCTTTTCTGTTGGATGTAAAAGCCAATTGATTTCCTTTTGCATTCCAAATTGGATTACTTTCATAAGCTTGATGAACCGTTAATCTTTTAGATTGATTGTTCAAAAAATTATGAATCCAAATATCGCCATGAAAACTAAACGCCATTTGCGTTGCATCTGGACTAATCGATGGCTTTCGAATAAGTGTGTTCTGCGCAATTAACAATCCGCAGTTAAAGAAGATTGCTAAGAGAAATAAAGTTTTTTTAGTCATTTTGTGAAGTTTTAAAGCAACTAATTTAAACTTTATATAGTTATTTAAATAATTTCACATGATACTTTAACTAAATTTTCATATTCATGAACATTTAAAACACAATCATTCATAAGAATTAAAAATCGACTATCTTCGCCAAAATTATTTTTCTTTATCATTATGAGGTCTTATTTATATTTAGTTATTGTGTTTTTATTGGTTTCTTGTTCTAATAACGAAGAGGATTATAGCACAGAAAATGATCTTGAAATTCAAGAATACATCAAAGCCAATAATTTAAATGCTACAAAAACTAATTCTGGTTTATATTATGTAATTACTGATGCTGGTTCAGGAAACAAACCAACTTCAGGGTCAAATGTTACCGTAAATTACAAAGGTTATTTTACAGATGGGCACCTTTTTGATCAAGGACAAAATGTATCTTTCAACCTAAATCAAGTTATTACAGGTTGGTCTGAAGGATTAACTTATTTTAGTGAAGACACACAAGGTTGGTTACTAATTCCTTCACACTTAGGTTATGGAAGTAGTGGTTCTAGTTCAATTCCTGGTGGATCCGTTTTAATTTTTAGTATTCACTTACTAAAAGTTAATTAACGAATTGATTTTATAAAACTATCAATTTTACCGATACCATTTTTAGACAATTCTTTAATAAATGCCGAACCAATAATTGCTCCGCTGGCATAATTACAAGCCGTTGTAAACGTTTCGTTATCAGAAATTCCGAATCCAACAATTAAATTACTTTTTAAGTTCATATTTTTAATACGCTCAAAATATGCAATTTGCTGATTAGAAATTTCACCTTTTGCTCCAGTAATTGAAGCCGAAGCAACTACATAAATAAAAGCTTCTGTTAAAGCATCAATCTTTCTAATTCTTTCTTCGGATGTATGTGGCGTTATTAAAAACACATTCGTCAATCCATATTTTTTAAATAATTGCTGATAATGATTTTCATATTCCACCATTGGTAAATCTGGCAGAATTACAGTTTCAATTCCGCTAGCTACACAAGCTTGACAAAATTTATCTTCTCCGTATTTTAAAAGTTGATTTAAATATCCCATTAAAATCAACGGTGTAGCATTTGTATCTTTTATCGATTTTAATTGCTCAAAAACAACATCTAAATTCATTCCGTTTTGCAATGCAACTTGACTACTATCTTGTATCGTTGGTCCATCTGCAAGCGGATCAGAATAAGGCAAACCAACTTCAATAAAATCTACATTACTATTACTTAATTCAGAAATAATGGTTGTTGTATCATCCAACTTTGGAAAACCAGCCGTAAAGAAAATCGATAATAAATTTTCTTTCTCTTGAAATATTTGATTTAGTTTTTTCAT
>CAXICE010000216.1:0-2983 GCA_964022045.1 uncultured Polaribacter sp.
GAAATTCCTGCGTCAGCAGCCATTGCATCGATTAAATCTGATTTGTTCATGATTTGTAAATTTTTAAAATTAATTGATCTAATATTTTCGCTTAACTAAGCTTAACAAATATAGCAGGAATAAGGGTTCGTGCAAGAAATGACCCTAAAAAAGAGTGTTTTTGTTAATAAATGATACCAAATTGTTAATAACCGAGGTAGAAAAAGTACTTAAATCACCAAAACCGCATCAATAAAGGCGTTACAACATTTTAGCGTTTGTAGAAAATTGATAACCATTTAAGAGGTTTTGAACCTCCATTTTCTTCTTTCCTGATAGTTTAATTTCATTAATAATAAGGTAACCATCTTGTACTGCCACTTTTAAGGTTTTCTTAGTGGTAAATATTTGACCGTTTTCATCAGAATGTTTTATAAATTCTTTTGAAATACTATATAATTTTGCTGTAATTTCTGTGTCATTATTATATATGGTTGTCCAAGCTGCTGGATATGGATTTAACCCTCTTATTTTATTGTAGATGTTTTCTAAACTTTCTGACCAGTTAATTTTACAATTATCTGGAAACAATTTATACGCAGTTTTTTCTTCTAATTCTGGTTGCTTTTGAGTAACAACTTTATCTTCTTTAATTAATTGTAAGGTTTCTAGTACTAAATCAGCGCCAGCAAACATTAATCTATCATGTAATTCTCCAACAATCTCATCTTCTTTAATCTTAATTTCTTTTTGAAGGATGATTTCTCCAGTGTCAATTTTATCATCAATAAAAAATGTTGTGACACCTGTTTTTGTTTCACCATTAATAATTGCCCAATTTATAGGTGCAGCTCCACGATATTCAGGTAATAATGATGCGTGTAAATTAAATGTGCCAAATTCTGGCATTTGCCAAACAACTTTTGGTAGCATTCTAAATGCTACAACAATTTGTAAATTGGCTTTTAGTTCAGCTAATTCATTTACAAAATCTTGGTTTTTAAGATTTGTAGGTTGTAAAATGTTTAAATTTTTAGAAGCTGCATATTTTTTAACAGCAGATTCATTTAATTTTCGTCCTCTTCCGGCAGGTTTATCTGGCGCGGTAATAACACCAACAACATTGTACTTATTTTCTACTAAATGTTTTAAAATGGTTACAGCAAAATCTGGCGTTCCCATAAATACAATTCGTAAATCTCTCATTCGTTGATGTAATATTGATTAAAATTATTAATTCCGATTTTTTCTTCGGATAAAAGTTGCTGCAAATTTACTAAAATGGTGTCTTCTTTTGTTGAAATATGTTGGCATATTTCTTTTGATGTTGCTGTTTTGTTTAACGATAAATAGTTAGTGATTTCTGTTGAAACATCTACATGAATATTCTTTGCTGCTAAACAAACATCACAAATTCTACATTTATCAAACTCCTTTTCGTTGAAATATTGCAAAATCTGCACACTTCTACAAACAGTATCATTTTCTATAAACTGAACTAAATCTGTAGCTTTTCTTACTTTTTGCTTGATGTATTTCTGAATGTTCTTAGAAATACTATTGATCGTTTTATCATCTTCTCTCGGCACTAAAAAATACAGTTCAGCATTTTCAGTAGATCTATTATAAGTAATTAATTCTTCTGCGTCTAATTTTGATAAAATAGCTATAACTTGTTTAGATAATAAATTGGCTTTTTTTGCCAGCCAAAATTCATCAATTTTAGTTTCTTGTTCAAAAATTCCGCCATAACTCCTTAGTAATATTTGAATTAATTTTGTGGTGTTTGAGTCTGATTTTGAGTATTTTAAAACACGATTACTCGTGGTTGTAAATTGAACAGTCGATTTTTTATTATAACTATTAGAAACTTGAATAATTCCGTTTACTTCTAATAAGTTAATTGTTGCAGCTAATTTGTTTGCGGCAATTTTATATTTATCAGAAAATGCTAAAAGATTAAATTCAAACGCATCATTTAACAACTCTCCTTTTGCGATTTGAAAGTGAGAAAATATGTTTTTATAAATCTGTTTGATTTCTAAAATAGTAGGAAATGCATTTTCATTTCGTTCTCTGTAAATACGAATATCATTTTTGTTAACTAAAACAGCAGAAAAAGATTTTTTTCCATTTCTTCCTGCTCTTCCAGCTTCTTGAATATAATTTTCGATACTATTTGGCAAATCTAAATGAATAACAACTTTTACATTGTCTTTATCGATTCCCATTCCAAATGCATTTGTAGCAACAATAATGGGTGTTTTTTCTGAAATCCAATTATCAAATGCTTCCTGCTTTTCAATTGCTGATAATCCGCCGTGATAAAAACTTGCTTTAAAATTATTAGCATTTAAAAAAGCAGCAACTTCTTTTGTCTTATTTCTGCTACTAACATATACAATTATCGGTGCTTTTGTTTTTGTACAAATTTGTAGAAGTCTTCCTAATTTATCTTCCAAAGAAAAAATTTGATACGCCAAATTATCTCTATAAAAAGATTTTTTAAAAATGGTTGCATCCTTTATTTCTAAACTTTCAGAAATGTCTGTAATTACTTCTTGCGTAGCAGTTGCTGTTAATGCAATAACAGGAGCATTTGGTTTTAGCTCTTTTAAAATTTTTATATTTCTGTACGATGGTCTAAAATCGTGTCCCCATTCAGAAATACAATGCGCTTCATCAACTGCAATTAAATTAACATCTAATTGTTTAATTTTTTCTTGAATAAAAGTTGATTGTAATCTTTCTGGTGATAAGTATAAAAACTTATAATTGCCAAATCTAATGTTGTCAAATAAGATAATTAAATCGTCTTGTGAAGTTCCAGAAGGAATAGTTGTTGCTTTAATTCCTTTGTTGTTTAAACTATCAACTTGATCTTGCATTAAAGCGATAAGCGGAGAAATAACAATGCAAATTCCGTCTTTTAACATTGCAGGAATTTGAAAACAAACAGATTTTCCGCCACCAGTTGGTAATAAAGCAATTACATTTTTGTTTT
>CAXICE010000217.1:0-2971 GCA_964022045.1 uncultured Polaribacter sp.
GAGAAGAAAATTTAAAATGGGCTTTTGCTGCTAGTTATGATTTAAATAATAACGCAGTAAAAAATAGAAGTAATCAGGGTTCTTATATGACAAATGATGTTGGTTTTTACCAAACAAACATTTCTACTTTATTTGTTGATACGATGTTAAAATATAAAGGGTTTTCTTTTATGGGAGAATACGCATTAAGAGATGCAGCAGATCCCTTAGCTAAAAATTCTGACAATTCATTAACGGGTGATAAAGTGCAAACAGGAAACAGTTTAAACCTAGTAAGTGGATATTTATTTAAAAATAATATCGAATTATCAGGAAGATATACAAATGTTTCTTACGATAAGTTTTTATCAAAAGGAGCAGAAAATCAATACACATTAGGGCTTTCTAAATATATTGCAGGTCATAAATTAAAAGTACAATCAGACATTAGTTATTTAGATGTTGTTAGTGGTACAAATAAATTTATGTACAGAATTCAACTTGATGTACATTTCTAAGAAATAAAAGATAACATAACCGTAACATTTAAGAAGTTACGTGTAGATAAATTTGTAAAATAAATAAAACAATAAATTATAATGGAAAATCCATACATTTTAATGCTAATTGCATTAACAGTTTTAGCAATTATTGACTTAGTAGTTGGTGTAAGTAATGATGCCGTAAACTTCTTAAATTCAGCAATTGGTTCTAAAGCAATACCAGTAAAAAAGATATTAATTATTGCAAGTTTAGGGGTTTTTGTAGGTTCTATAACTTCAAGTGGAATGATGGAAGTAGCACGTAAAGGAATCTTTGTTCCGAGTGAGTTTTACTTCAACGAAATCATGTATATTTTTATGGCAGTAATGATTACAGACATTTTATTATTAGATGTTTTTAACTCATTAGGTATGCCAACATCAACAACCGTTTCTATTGTATTTGAATTATTAGGAGCTGCTGTTGCAATGGCATTAATTAAAATTTACACTTCAGATTCTGGAGAAACTGCCGCAAATCTTGGAAAATATATCAACACAGAAACAGCTATGTTTATCATCTTTGGTATTTTACTTTCCGTAGTCGTCGCGTTTTCTATCGGAGCCATTGTGCAATTTGTTTCTAGAATGATTTATTCTTTTCATTTAGAAAGCAGACCAAGTTATATCAATGCTTTATTTGGAGGATTTGCAATTACAGCAATTACTTATTTCATTGTAATTAAAGGATTAAAAGGAACACCTTATTATAAAGATGTAAAACATTTAATTGAAGGAAATTTATCACTCATATTATTAATAGGTTTTGCTTTTTGGTCATTTATTTCTCAACTTTTGATTAAAGTTTTTAAAGTAAACGTATTAAAATTAATAATCGGAATTGGTACTTTCTCTTTAGCATTGGCTTTTGCAGGAAACGATTTAGTAAACTTTATTGGTGTACCAATTGCAGCATTAAATTCTTATGAAGCTTGGCAAGCATCTGGAGTTGCTGCTGATGCTTTTTCAATGGGGATTTTAGGTAAAAAAGTACCTTCTAATGTTTGGATGTTATTAATTGCTGGTGCAATTATGGTGGTAACAATTTGGACTTCTAAAAAAGCAAAAACAGTAATTGAAACAGGAATTAACTTATCTCGTCAAGGAGAAGGTCATGAGAAGTTTCAACCAAACCCAATGTCTAGAGTAGTTGTTAGAGCAGCAATGGGAATTAACGCAGGAATTAGTTATGTTTTTCCTAAAAAGGCGTTAGCGTTTGTAGATACTAAATTTGAAAAACCAGTTATCGAATTATCGAAAGATAAATCATTTGAAATGCCTGCTTTTGATATGATTAGAGCTTCTGTAAACTTAATTGTTGCCGGAATCTTAATCTCAATCGGTACTTCATTAAAATTACCATTATCTACAACATATGTAACTTTTATGGTAGCAATGGGTACATCTTTAGCCGATAGAGCTTGGGGAAGAGAATCTGCAGTGTATAGAGTTGCTGGTGTAATAAACGTTGTTGGTGGTTGGTTTATGACTGCTATTGTAGCTTTCTTGGCTGCTGCAACAGTTGCATATTTAATCAACTTAGGAGGAATTTCTATGGTTGGAGTTTTATTATTATTAGTTTTCGGATTGATAGCAAGAAATTCAATTAGACACAAGAAAAAATCTCAAGAAGAAAAGAAACAAATGTATATTGAAAGAGCAGAATTAATTACCATTAACGGTGTAATTGAAGAAAGTTCAGATCACATTGCAGAAGTTGCAACAAGAGTAAATAAATTGTATACAAATGTTGTTAATGATTTAGCAAACCACGATTTAAATAAATTACGTAAAACAGACAAACACGTTGGTAAATTAAATGATGAAATTGACGGATTAAAAGATGGTGTTTTCTACTTTATTAAATCGTTAGATGATACATCTGTACAAGCAAGTAGATTCTACATTTTAGTATTAGGATATTTACAAGACGTTGCACAATCTATTAGTTATATTTCTAGAGCGAGTTACAAACATGTAAATAATAATCATAAAAATTTAAAGAAAGGTCAATTAAAAGATTTGAAATCTATTGACAATCATTTAACAGGATTGTTAGAAAAAGTTAGTGCCGTTTTTGAAAACAGAACTTTTGATCAATTAGATGAAGTGTTAATTGAAAAACAAGCATTATTAAATGATGTTTCTGAATCTATAGAAAAGCAAGTTGCCAGAATTAGAACTGATGAAACAAGTCCAAAGAACACAACATTATATTTTAGTGTGTTATTAGAAACTAAAGATTTATTAGGAGCTTTAATGAGTTTATTACAGACTTATGAAGAGTTTCATTTATCTACAAAAGAAGTAAAATAATACAAAGAATTATTTGAAGTTAAAATCCCGAGTTAATCATTAACTCGGGATTTTTTATACATGTTGATCTATTAAAATCGTATTTCCATCCGGATCAAAAAACACAATACTTGCGGGTCCAGATTCAGAACCAT
>CAXICE010000218.1:0-2970 GCA_964022045.1 uncultured Polaribacter sp.
CCAATTGTTCCTCTAATTCCAGAGATAGATTTTATTAATGTCATTGTCTTTTTTATTTTGCTAAACCTGATTCAGTATCTGCTGAACAAAGATAAATTTTTCTTCGATATGCATACAAGAAAAAAACAATTAAGAGTAAATTAATAATCTATCAATTCATAAAGTCATAAATCGATTTAGAGATTTTTGCCAATTGATCAGTTCCTTTATCAAAATCTTTTAGGTTTTTAGAAAGTAATACCAACACATATTTCTTTCCGTTTGGATGATATACAATTGCAGCATCATGATGTACGCCAGTTATTGAACCAGTTTTGTGTGCAACCTCAACGCCTTTTGGAAAGTATTTCGGAATCATATCATTCCATTTTTGATCTTTTAAAATATCTATCATTTTATCAGAATCAGCTTTAGATACTGCATTACCGTTTGCAATAGCTTTCATAATCATTAATAAATCATTTGCCGTTGTAGAATTGCTCAATCCTTTTCTGTATGCTTTAATATCTTCTACACCTCTTAATACTTCTATTTTATCTGCGCCTAACGTTCGCATAGTTGCTGTTGTTTTTTTTGCATCAACAACTTCAATTAAAACGTTTGTTGCCAAATTGCTGCTTAGAATAATCATACTGTACATTAAATCGTACATTTTTTGTTGGGTTCCAATTTTACTATAAATAACATCGTCGCTATCTTCACCAATATCCATTTTATAGATACTTCCGTCTACAATACTTTTAAATTCGTTTTTAAGCAGTATAGAATCATTTAAATTCAATTTGCCTTCAGATTGTTGTTTGTACAATTCAATCATCACAGGAACTTTCATTGTGCTTGCTGCATGAAACTGTTCATCAACATTAATAAGCAAAGAATTATCTGAGTTGTCTAAATCTAAAAAAGCCACTGCAACATTGCCTTCTATATTAGAAATTTGAGTTTCAATATCAGCTTTTAATGTTTCAATTGATTTTGAAGTATCATTACAAGAAATTGTAATTAAGAATAATGCAACTAATAAAACTGGTTTTATAAATTTAAACATAAGGTGGTCTGTATAAAGTTTAATTCTTCTTTTTAATAAGTTTTTCATAGATAACAAATAGAATCATAAAAACAAGAATACTGTATTGTATTGTTCTATAACTTCCGTCTTTATCAATGTATTGAATTAAAAGAATAATTAAAACTAACGTATAAACAATTATATTCTTTATTATTTTTCCTTTATTCAAAACTTAAAATCTTTTTTACAAATCTAATAATAAAATAAAAAACGACGTTTTTACTTTTTTTTTAAAAGGATACAGTAATTGATCTTTTTCTTGGATTCAGTCTAAAAAGAATTCCGACGTTTAAATAACCTCTTTTATTTAAGCCAGAATAACTAAATTTTAGTTTAGAGTTATTTGCGAGATCGTATTCTAACATGGGTCTAACATACAAGCTTCCGCTACTATTATTTATTGGTAAAGCATATCCTACATCCAAACCTAATCCAAATTTGTTATTTGCTTTGAAACGTCCCGAAGCCGCTAAAGGAAGTAAAACTCCATTGTTTTTTGTGGTAAAAATTAACCCCGTAGCAACCCCAACTTTAAAATTAGCATCAACTACATAAAACAACTCGCCATCTAAACCTAAAACAATTTGAGAATCACTATTTGTGACAACTCCTAAATTAGCTCCAATGTTTATTTCTGGTTTATCATTTTGAGCATTGATATTGATAAAACTTAACAAAACAATAATTAACAATAATAATCTTTTTTTCATCATAAATAATTTAAGTACTAAAATAAAAAAAACCGTTGAGATACTGAAATAAATTCAGCACCAGTCAACGGTTTTAAATATGAATTAAAATGTTGGTTTATTTACCTTCCATTTTTTTCTTTAAGTCTGCTAAACCACTAATGTCTCCAAGAGTTGTTTTTTCTGCGTCTGCAGATTTCTTAGCAGCAGCTTTTACATTCTTCTTTTCTTCTGCTTTAAAGATAGAGGTATGAGAAACTACAACTCTTCTGTATTCTTTAGAAAATTCTAAAACTTTGAATTGTGCAGTATCACCTTTTTCTAACTTTCCACCATCTTCTTTATCTAAGAAACGTGTTGGTGCAAAACCTTCAACTCCATCAGCAAATGCTACAGTTGCTCCTTTATCATTTTTGTCAGAAATTGTTCCTTCATGTAAAGAATCTATTGCGTAAGTTGCTTCGTGAGCATCCCAAGGATTGTCTTGAGTTTGTTTGTGTCCTAAGTTTAATTTACGACCTTCAACATCTAATTCTAATACTTGAACTTCTAATTTATCACCTACAGATGTAAAATCTGATGGATGCTTAATTTTCTTAGTCCAAGATAAATCAGAAATATAAACCAATCCATCAATTCCTTCTTCTAACTCTACAAACACACCAAAATTAGTGTAGTTTCTTACTGTACCAGTGTGAGTTGAACCAACAGGATATTTTTTAGTAATATCTGTCCAAGGATCTGGATGTAATTGTTTCATACCTAAAGACATTTTACGGTCTTCTCTATCTAACGTTAAGATTTGTGCTTCTACTTCATCTCCAATTTTTACGAAATCTTGTGCAGAACGTAAGTGTGTAGACCAAGACATTTCAGAAACGTGAATTAATCCTTCAACACCTTCAGAAACTTCAATGAATGCACCGTAATCAGCTAATACAACAACTTTACCAGTTATTTTATCACCAATTTTAAGATCTTCACTTAACGCTTCCCAAGGATGAGCAGATAATTGTTTTAATCCTAATTGAATTCTAGATTTGTTATCATCAAAGTCTAAAATTACAACGTTTAATTTTTGATCTAACTCAACAACCTCATTTGGATGATTGATTCTAGACCAAGATAAATCTGTAATATGTACTAAACCATCAACGCCACCTAAATCAACAAATACACCATAAGAAGTAATGTTTTTAACAACACCTTCTA
>CAXICE010000219.1:0-2936 GCA_964022045.1 uncultured Polaribacter sp.
CAATATAAACAATGCTGTCTCCTTTAATATAAACAGTAGAAGGGTAGGCTTTTTTACCCGTTCCGTCAATAATATTACCGTTTACAATTGCAATATCAACGGATGTAATTGTTGGTTCGGATTTACAACTTAGAAATTGAAGAGTAAGTAATAAAATAACTAGTTGATATCGTTTATTTTTCATAATTCTAATATATAAAAAACCCTCGAAATAATTTCATCTCGAGGGTGAGTCTTTACTGTTAGTTTCCTTTTACTGGTCTAGGAAATGCCGGAGGCGTTATTTTTTTCTTTCCTTTTAATTGTTTTAATAATTCTGTTACCCCTCTTTTTAATTGAGGATCTATACCTTTTTCTAAAGATTTTGCATCTTGTCTAATAGCAATATCTGGTGCAACTCCTTTGTTTTCTGCAACCCAAGTATTTGTTGCTGGATCAAAAACCGCATTATCTGGTGCTGTTAAAGAACCACCATCAATTAATCTGTAATGTGTAGAAGATTTTACCAATCCGCCCCAAGTTGTAGCACCAATTAATAAACCTGCTTTTTGTTGTCTAAAAACCCATGGGAAAAAATCTCCACCAGAACCTGCAAGTTCGTTTATCAACAATACTTTTGGACCCATAATTCCTGCTGGTAAACGCATTGGTTTTCCATTCGGAACTTCGTTGGTAAGAGCAGCTCTTGGTTTACGAGTCATTAAATCTACCATATAATCATCTAACAATCCACCGCCATTAAAACGCTCGTCAATTACTGCGCCTTCTTTATCTTGTTGCGCAAAAAAGTATCTATTAAAAGAAGTAAATCCACCACCACCAGTGTTTGGAACCCAGATGTAAGCCAATCTTCCGCCAGATAATTTATCAACCATTCTTCTATTATCTTCTACCCAAGTTCTTTGGCGTAAAGAATTTTCGCTTCTAATTGGTTTTACAATTTCTTTCCAAGCGCCTTCAAAAGAAGGTTTATTGTTGATGTGTAACGTAGTTTGTTTTCCAGAAGTTCCGTCTAAATATTTATAGATATTATCTTTATCAGTAATTTCTTGATTGTTGATTCCTACTAAATAATGACCTTGTTTTATGTTCATTCCAGGTTGATCTAAAGGGCCATTTAATCCTGGATTCCAACTTTCTGAAGTATAAATTCTTTTGATTTGCCATTTGCCTTGTCTTGCAGTAAAATCTGCACCTAATAATCCGCCTTTTGCTCTATCGTTACTTGGATAATCTCCACCGCCAACAAAACTATGACCAACGGATAATTCGCCATTTACTTGATCTAAAATATAGTTTAAATCTGCTCTGTGTTTTACAAACGGAATTAATGGAGCATAACGTTTATATACTTTGTTCCAATCTCTTCCGTGCATTCCTGGATCGTAAAAATAATCACGCTCGTAACGCCAAGCTTCTTCAAACATTTGTTTCCATTCTTTCAAACGGTTCAATTTCATGTTGAAATCTAGCTTTAATGTTTTTGCGCTTTTAGCATTTGGTCCCGCAGTTTTTGCTACTTTCCAATTTCTACCAGCTCTAACAACCATGTGCTTTCCGTTTGCAGAAACTGAATAAATGCTCAAACCTTTTCCAAATTCTTTAGCTTTTAACTTTTTTAGATCGAATTTATGAATGGTACTTCCTTCATTAATGAATGCAAATCCTGCAGGTCCAGCAATAATACTTCTGTAGTTTCCTCTTAAAGGTAACGCCATAATTCTACGTGCAATTCCATCAAAATCAATCACTACTTTTTTGTCTTTTTTAGCAGCAGGTTTTTTCTTTGCGTCTTTGCTTTTTGGTTTGTCTTTTTTAACAACTTCTTCATCACTTTTTGGTTTAAAAGGTGATGCGTCTTTTTTAGCAAGATTAATCACATAGGCAGCATAATTTGGTCTAGCTGTCATAGAACTTGTGTTTGCCCAGCCAGAACGTAATGCTACATCTGTACTTGCTAAAAAGTATAAATGTTTATGGTCTAAATCCCAAGCTGGCGAAAAAGAATCTGCAAAAGGATCTGTAATTGCAGTAACTTTATTTGTTTCTGACGACCAAACTTTAATTTGTTTCATTCCATTATCTCCGGCTTTTGCATAGGCTAACCAATTTGAATCTGGAGACCATGTAATTCCCATTCTACCACGTTCTAAATTAGTACCAGCATTGTCAATTGTTTTGATAGATTTCTTTTCAATGTTGATAATTCTAATTCGAGTATCATCATCTACAAATGCAATATGTTTTCCGTCTGGAGACCAAGTTGGCTCCCAGGCCATTTTAGAAATACCAATTGAAATAATTTCTGTTTTTGCCGTTCCGTCTTGATTGGTGATATGCAATGCATAATTTTTTCCGTTTGCGTCAGAAAACCAAGCGATTTTATCTCCTTTTGGAGACCAAATTGGTGCTCTATCTGCAACGCCAGAAGTTTGTGTAATATTTCTAGAATCTCCAAATTCTACAGGAGTTGTGAAAATATCTCCACGAGAAGCCATCACAACTCTTTTTCCGTTCGGTGAAATACTTGCAAAATCTACACGACTATTTACGTTTTCCCACTTTGTTGCTGTCCAAGGAAAATCTCCATTTATAGAAATTTTTAATCTTTTAGATCTGTTGTTTTTAATGTTTAATGTATGAATGTATCCATCTTGTTCAAAAACTAACGTGCTTTTATATCCACTTAAAGATTTTACTGCGGTTCCCTTAAATTTTGTGACTTGTTTTACAGCTTTTGTTTTTGTGTTGTAAGACCAAACATTTGCTGTGTGTGTTCTGTCAGACACAAAATAAACCATGTCATTTAACCAAATTGGATGTCTATCTGTTGTTTTATTATTTGGTAATAAAGTTTCGTTTAATGTTTTTAAATCAACAATAATAAGCGGTGTATTTTGTCCGCCACGATAATCTCTCCATTCAACATCCCAACG
>CAXICE010000220.1:0-2919 GCA_964022045.1 uncultured Polaribacter sp.
TGTTTTTGCAATGGCGATAATTCCTTCTGTAGAATTACGATACGCAATTTTTTGATACACATCTTTAGACACAGAAATAGTTTCTGTGTTTTCTGTAGTAAAAGCATCAAGTTCGTTTTCTGAAATTACATCTTCACAAAAAAGGAGTGAAGCAATTAAGTAATTTCCTTTTATCGCTAAAGAAACTTCACGTTTTCCTTCAATTACAAAAAAACCGCTTTTTTTTCGTTCGCGAGATTTTTCTTGTAATTTCAAGACGTTTTTTATAACTGAATTTTGAAGACTTTCTATATATTTCATCAATAGCAAATGTATCTATTTCAAGTTAAAAATCAAGTCGTTTTTTTTTCATAAATTTATAAAGTATAACTAAAACCATAAAGTGATGAAAAAAAAGGGGATTTTTTTATCAATTATTATGTTGATAATGATTGGTACAATGGCTTTTACAAATTCGCTTGAAAGTCAAAATACTTGGAGCGAATGGCAAAATACAAAATGCTTAAAAGGTGTAAGTTATAAGGTGAAAATGGGCAAATACAATATGTCTCGTAGAGCACGTAAATGGGAAATTAAATTTAAAAACAGGTACAATGCAGTAATTAATTTTAATTACAAAGCTATAAGTACTGCTCAATTAAAAAGTTATAGTAAAGCTAGAACAAGTAGAAATAGAATTGTTTTAGATGGAGATGGAGGAGAATCTAAAGTGATATCAACTTTTGTAAAAGCAAATAAAGAGTTGTATGTAAATATTCTGAAAATCCGTTTTGGTAAAAAAGATGTTGGTAAAAACTATTACAATTGTGATAGTCAGAAAAAGTAATAAAAAAAAGGCTCTGATTTTTCAGAGCCTTTTTTAGTATTATTGATTTTTGTATTTATTAGCATAACGTTTCCAAAGCCTAGTTTGATGTGTTTCTAAACTAAGTTTTCTACCTTGAATAAATGCTTTAGAGATAATGTTTGTTCTCATATCTAAGGCATCGCCTTTAGAAATAAACAATGTTGCATCTTTACCAACAGCTAAAGTTCCTACTTTATCATCAACTCCTAAAATCTTTGCAGAGTTAGAGGTAATCATTTTTAAAGCAACTTCTTTGTCAATTCCGTATGCAGCATAAGTTCCAGCATAGAAAGGTAAATTACGTGTATTCATACGTTCCATTTGTCCATTCATACCAATAGCAACAGTAATTCCTTTGTCTAATAATAACTTTGCTAATTTGTAAGAAAAGTCATAATCAGAATCGTCTCCACTCGGAATTCTATGTGCTCTTTGTACAATTACTGGAACATTATTTTTAACTAATAAGTTTCCTACTTTATATGCTTCATCACCACCAACAATTACCAATTTAAAATTGTATTTATTTGCAAAATGAACGGCATCAGTAATTTCTCTTTCGCCATTTGTGTGAACAAATAATTTCTTAGTTCCGTTTAATAAACCAGCTATTGCTTCAAACTCTAAATTTTCTGGATTTCTCTTTCCTTTTAAATAGTTCTTAGCATCGTTGATATAATTCTCTAGATTTTTAATTGTTTTTGGGTAAGTTTTACTTGCTTTTGCTCCAGGATCTTCACCAGCCCACCATCTTCCGAAAGTAATGCTGTTAGCCCAATTCATATGAACTCCATCATCAACTTTTAAAGCTGCATCTTCCCAGTTCCAAGCATCAAATTGAACAACAGAAGAAGTTCCTGAAATAATTCCACCACGAGGTGTAATTTGTCCCATTAAAACTCCGTTAGGACGCATACTTTCTACGACTTTAGATTCTGCATTATAAGCTACTATACTTCTAATGTGCGGATTCATAGTTCCGATTTCACGCTCATCAATAGAGGCTTTTACAGCATCAATTTCTCCTAATCCTAAGGTTGTATTTGCTGCAATAAATCCAGGATATACATGTTTTCCTTTTGCATTAATTACGTTTCCTTTTCTTGCAATTTTTGCATTTGCAGAACCCACAAAAGTTATTTTTCCGTTTTCAAACATAATTAACGAATTGTTAATTACTGTTCCGTCACCTAAATGCGCAGTTGCACCTTCTATAGCAATAGCTATTGATTGCTTTGAAGCTGGTGTTTGCTGTGCGAAACTATTTCCTAAAATCAAGAAAAATAGCACGCTATATATAAATTGTTTTTTCATAATCATATTATTTTAACTCAGTTTCTTCAGTATCACAGTGCAAAACTCTTGTAACATTTTTCTTAGGAGCTTGTACTTTTCCACCATTTATTTTAACATTCATCATCATATTCATTAACATATTACGTTCTTTTTTAACAGCATTACGTTTTGCGATATCTTGCTCTATATCAAAATAAACGGTTCCGTCAATAATTGTAGTTTGTGCTTTTGTGTAAATAGACATTGGATGACCGGTCCATAAAACAACATCGGCATCTTTACCAACTTTAATACTTCCAGTTTGCTTGTCTAAGTGCAATAATTTTGCAGGATTGATGGTAACCATATTCCAAGCTTCCAATTCTGTCATTCCACCATATTTAATTGTTTTTGCAGCTTCTTGATTTAATCTTCTAGACATTTCTCTGTCATCAGAATTAATAGCAACTGTAACACCTTCGTTGTGCATAATTGCAGCATTAAAAGGAATGGCGTCATTTACTTCATATTTATAAGCCCACCAATCTGAGAAAGTTGAACCGCCAACACCGTGTTTTTTCATTTTATCAGCTAATTTATACCCCTCTAAAATGTGTGTAAATGTGTTGATGTTAAAGTTAAATCTCTCAGCAACTTTCATTAACATATTAATTTCTGATTGTACATAAGAGTGTGAAGTAACAAAACGTTCTTTATTCAAGATTTCTGCAATAACTTCCATTTCTAAATCTTTTCTATATGGCTTTCCACTTTTCTTTAAAGCATCATATTCTTTT
>CAXICE010000221.1:0-2908 GCA_964022045.1 uncultured Polaribacter sp.
AATTTTCATCTTTAATATTCTTTTCTAATAAGTGGCTCATTTTTTATGATATTACACTTTTTATAAAAAATATTATTTTTTTAATTCTTCCATGTCTTTAATCATGGTATTTAGTCTTCTTATAATACGACCATACCCTAAGTTAAAATCCCATTTTCCGATTCTTGCACCTACTAAAGCTAAAAAAGTCATTACTGCTAACATTATTCCAATAAATACTAATGGAAACCCAAAAACTAAAGGTGTATTTGGAAACTCATTTACAAAAGCATTTACGATTACATTACCTGGAATATCACCTCCTATTGAGCCAAACCAAAACCCAGAAAATAATGATAGAAACACATATGGATACAAAAATCTTGAAAATTTTGTGTTTGTATTTATCAATTCGTCTGTCCAGTTTTTAAAAGAAACTAAATATTCATAACTATTTAAACTGTTGTCTATTTTATTTAATCTAAATATTGTTTTTCTATTGACAACAATAATTAGGTTGAACAGAAAAAACATCATAATACCCATGTATGGAATTCTAGAATAATAAGACATTGGCAATATTATAAACGAAAAAGCAACAATACCAATTACATTGATTTTGTACATTCTTTTAAATTTACTAACAATATCTATAGATTTCTGATTGTATAAATCATTTACTTTTGGAGCAATCAATTTATCGTCATTTACAAACCCTTCTTTCCAGATCGATTCAATTGATTTTTCCATCTAATAACTCTTTTAATTTTACTTTTATTCTCGTAATTCTCACTGCTATATTATTTCTGCTAGTACCAATAATATCTCCAATAATATCATAAGGCTTCTCTTCTAAATACAATAAGATAATGGCTCTATCGATTTCTGATAGTTTTCTAATTGCTGAATATAAAAGATTTAAAGATTCATCTTCAAAGGTTTTATTTTCTACTCCAATCTCTTTTTGTTCAAAGTCAGAAGGAATGTTTTGACGGTTATTCTTCTTCTTTTTAATTAAAGTTAAACAACAATTTAAAGTCAATCGATACACCCAAGTAGACCATTTAGATTCTTCTCTAAAACGATCTTTACTTTTCCAAATTTGCAAACAGACTTCTTGGTAATAATCTTCAAAATCTTCTTCTGTGTCTGTATAGGCACGGCAAATTTTAATAATTATACCCGAATGTGGTAAAATCGATGTTTTATAAAAATCGTTACTCAATATCTGTTATATTGGTTAGTGGCTCAAGATAAAGAATATTACATATTCTTCAAAAGAATAAAATAAATTATGCGCAACCACAATCGCTTGCGCAGCCTTTTTTGTTTTTTTTAGATTTAAAAACAAACTTTCTTAGCAAAAAACTTACTGCAACTATTAAAACGATATAAGCAATTATTTCTTGCATTAGCTAAATATTGTAAAGGTTATAAATGAAGCAACATAAGCTAAAATTCCCATTCCAATTAATTGTGCCATAGGCCATTTCCAAGATTTGGTTTCTCTCTTTACAATAGCCAACGTTCCCATACATTGCATAGCAAATGCATAAAAAATCAATAAAGACATTCCAACTGCTAAATCAAATCTTCTCTCGCCAGTTTCTGGATTCACTTCTGCACGCATACGTTCTTTAATTGTGCTATTATTTTCATCGTCGCTTTCTACACTATAAATAGTTGCTAAAGTTCCAACAAAAACTTCTCTTGCAGCAAAAGAACTAATTAAAGCAATACCAATTTTCCAATCGTAACCCAAAGGTTTAATTGCTGGTTCTATGGTTTTTCCCATAATTCCGATATAAGAATTTGCAAGTTTAGCCGATGCAATTTTGGTTTGAATTTCTGATGGATTTAAATTTGAATATTCTATGTTTTCTTTTATTTTTTTCTCAACATTATCATAAGAATCTGGTCCGTTTGATGCTAAAAACCACAACACAACAGAAATTGCTAATATGATTTTTCCTGCGCCAAAAACAAATGCTTTTGTTTTTTCTAACACATCAAAAACTACATTTTTTACCGATGGCAATTTGTAATTTGGCATTTCTGCTACAAAAAATGATGTGCTTTTTACTTTCATAAACTTATGTAATAAAAAAGCTGAAATAATGGCGATGGCAAATCCTAAAACATATAAACTTAATAAGGTAAAACCTTGTAAACTAAAATAACCTAAGAATTTTTTATCAGGAATTACCAACGAAATTAAAATTGCATACACTGGTAATCTTGCAGAACACGTTGTAAATGGCGTTACTAAAATGGTAATTAGCCTTTCTTTCCAACCAGAAATTGTTCTGGTTGCCATAACAGCCGGAATTGCACATGCGGTTCCAGAAATTAACGGAATTACACTTTTTCCGCTCATTCCGTAACGACGCATAATTTTATCCATTAAAAAAACTACACGACTCATATAACCCGTTTCTTCTAAAATGGCAACGAATAAAAATAAAATGGCTATTTGTGGAATAAAAATAACGACTCCACCAATTCCAGGAATAATTCCATCTGTGATTAAATCTCTTAAAATTCCGGCGTTCATTTGCTTCGTTACAAACTCGCTTAAATTTGCAAACTGCGCATCAATAAAATCCATCGGAACCGTTGACCAATCAAAAATTGATTGAAAAATCAGCAGTAAAATTCCGAAGAAAATTACATATCCAAATATTTTATGTGTAAAAACGCGGTCTAATTTTCCACGCAAATCTTTGGCTTTTGTTCTATCAACAAGATACGTTCTTTTTAAAATTTCATTAATTTGTTGATAGCGATGAATCGTTTCTTTGTGCTGATATCTCTTTACTCTAGAAATATCTTGTGTAAATTGTAAAAGTTTATTTTTTTCTTCATCTGATAAAGAATCTGGAAAGTTATTTTGAGTAATCATTAACCACAATTCGTACAAAGTATGGTT
>CAXICE010000222.1:0-2878 GCA_964022045.1 uncultured Polaribacter sp.
CCTTTTGGATAACCATCAGTATCTTGACGTGTTGCCGCGGCAGAAAATGTTAAAAACGGACTTACTCTTTCTACTGGGAAATCAGTTCCTAATGCTACGCTTCCGTACTTGTTTAATAAATCTTTAAAAGCATATGCACCTTTCATACGTTCTTTTCCAATTCTATCTCCAGCCCAATACATATCAGAAGTTGCGTGTGTTGGTTGAACAGAAGGCACAATATTATCGAACATGTCAAAATCTTCTGGAGAAACAATTTGAGAATGCTCAATTTTCCAACGTCTATCTTTTTGTCCTTTTAAAGCCGCTTTGTACGTTTTTAGAATGTGAGTATTTGCAGAATCTCCAATAGCGTGTGTGTTCATTTGATAATCAGATTTTGCAATTTGAGCAGCAATTTCTGTATATCTTTTTGGTTTAAAAATCAATGCGCCAAAATGATTGTCTCTGTCGCTATACGATTTACGCATTGCAGCACCACGAGAACCTAAAGCACCATCGCCATAAACTTTAAATGAACGTACATTTAAACGATTAGTTTTTATAATTCCTTTTGGTAAAAAATAATCTAAGTTTTTCTGACTTACAGAAACCATTGCGTAAATACGCATTTTTAAATCGCCCGATTTTTGTAAGCTATCCATTAAATTGATGGTAGATTTGCTAACTCCAGCATCATTTACGGTTGTTAATCCGTAACTAAAAGTTACTTTTTGCGCGTCTAATAAACCTTGAATTTCTTCCTTTTTTGTGGTGTTTGGAGTTTTAATATAACCCATTGCAGCATCAATTAAAACACCAGTTAATTTTCCGTTTTTAGTAATAAATTCTCCTCCAGTTATTTTCTTTGGAAATTTTTTGCTAGACAATCCAGAATATTTCAAAGCAGCTTCATTTACCAACAATGCATGTCCGTCAACTCTTCTAATTGCAACTGGTGTATTCGGAAATAATTTGTCTAGTTTTTCTTTTGTTGGAAAAACCTTTACGCCCCAATCGTTCTGATCCCAACCACGACCTGTAATGTAATCTGCATTTTTTTCTTCCTTAAAAGCTTTTAGTTTTTCTAAAATTTCGTCATAACTTTTTGTGCCACGTAAATCTACTTTTTGAAGACTTAATCCCAATCCGTAAAAATGACAATGTGCATCAATTAATCCAGGAACAACGGTTTGATTTTTTGCATCAACAGTTTCAGTTGCCACAAACCTATTTTGGATGGCATCATTAGAACCAACTCCAATAAATTTTCCGTCTTTTATAGCGAAACTCTCTGCTTTGTCAAAGTTGTTGTTTACTGTGTAAGCATTTGCATTGATAACGATTAAATCTGCTTTTTCTTGTTGTTGACAAGCGGTAAACAAACCGATAATACTAAGTGTTAAAATAATTTTTTTCATGATGTTGTGTAAATTAAATAAGCGCTAGATTTTAATAAAAACGTCTAAAGGCGTTGTGATTATGGTTTAATTGGCGTGTTATTATATAAATATTTATCCATTAAATAAATCATGCTTGCCATAGAAGCACTTCCTAATTCAAGCTCACGTTTGTTTACTTTATCAAAAGTATCTGTTGCTGCATGATGATAATCAAAGTAACGTTGCGGATCGGGACGATAACCAACTAACGTAACGCCATCATCTTTTAACGGACTGATATCTGCGCCACTTCCACCTTTTTTTATGTCGTGCAATCCGTATGGTGCTAATAATTTTTTCCAGCTTTTTAATAAATCAGTATTCGCTGCATTGGCATCAATAGTAAAACCTCTTGGCGTGTGTCCGCCAGCATCAGATTCTAAACCACCAATATGAATTTCTTTTGTGGTTTTTACAGCATCAGCATACGCATCTGCACCACCGCCACCTTGTTCTTCATCCATAAAGAAAACTACACGAATTGTATTTTTTGGTCTGATATTATTGGTTTTAAAAATGTGTAAAACTTCTAAAGCTTGTACAATTCCTGTTCCGTCATCGTGTGCACCATCACCTAAATCCCAAGAATCTAAATGCCCACCAACTACAATAATCTTTTCAGGATTTTCTGAACCTCTAATTTCACCAATTACATTAAATGATTTTTCTTTTGGTAAATTTTTACTGCTCTGTTTTAGATACACTTTTAATTTTGGGTCTCTCTTTAATTGTTTGCTTAAAGTTTCAGCAGCTAACGTGCTAATTGCAGCTCCAGGAATGTATTCGTTTTCTGGAATGTTTCCATAACGCATGGTTCCTGTGTGTGGGTAATTGTCAATATTATTGGTCATAGAACGCACAATTACTGCTAGAGCACCAAATTTACCAACTGTTGCAGCACCGCTTCCACGTTGATCTACACAACCGCCGTAAGCGCTAAAAGTATTAATCAATGTATTGTCAAAAGGTCTGTTGTAAAAGATGATTTTTCCTTTTGCTTTATCGCCTAAAGCTTCAGCTTCTTTTAAACTGAAAACTTCAATTACTTCAGCAAAAACACCCTTTTTTGGCGTTGCAATTGAGCTTCCTAAAGCACAAACTGCCATGTCAACTTTTTTTCCGTTGGATACGAAATAAGAAACTTCTTTTTCGCCTCTAACCCAATGTGGAACCATTGCTGGTTGTAACCAAACTGAATCTAATCCAGCTTCTTTCATTACTTTTTCTCCCCATTTTACAGCCATTGCTGCTTCTGGAGAACCTGACATTCTTCCACCAATATTACTTGTTAAATCACGAAGCCATTCGTAAGATTTCCCTTCTGTTAAAGCGGTGTCATATATTTTTTTGATGTTTTTTTTGTCGACTTTTTCTTCTGCGGTAAATTCGTTTGAAGTTGTTTTTGTTTCTTTCTTTTCTTTACATGCAATTACCAAAATTGCAAAAAGAAAAAGGAT